>CAYOGX010000906.1:0-2817 GCA_964403235.1 uncultured Planctomycetales bacterium
GAGACGATGGGATTCGAACCCACGACCTCCGCATTGCGAACGCGGCGCTCTCCCAGCTGAGCTACGTCCCCGAGCAACCTTGGCTCACGGCGCGGCGTGCCGCGCCCATCGCGTATTTTAGATCATCGTCCGATTCGTGCCAAGCACTTGAGATACAGGGCGGCCTGCCCACGCTCCGAGTGGCCTGCCCACGCTTGCGTGGGCATGCCACCCAACCAGGAACCCAATCACGACCCATCCGTGCCCGGTTTCCTTGACCCGATCGAACACTATAATGAAGCCCCCATCCGTTGCGGCGAGGGTCGACCACGTTGGCAGCGACGATCTGACCGCAGCGCATGAGGGGCGCCGGTCTGTCCGTCATGATTCTCCGTCCACTCAAGATCGTCCTGGTCGTCATCGCGGTCGGGGGCGCGGGGTACTGGCTGTTCGCCGATACGGCCCGATACCACTTCCCCGACCGGTTCACCGAGCCGGTGGTGCGGTTCACGCACTGGGGTGACTTCCGCGAGTACCAGATGTGGCAGGAGATCATCGCCGCCTTCCACGAGGCCAACCCGGACGTCCGCGTGCAGCAGGAGTACATCGTCGGGTTTCGATACGAGACCAAAATCCAGCAGCAGATCGTGTCGGGCGACGCGCCGGACGTGATCATGTTCCAGGACGAGCCGTTCCCCACATTCGCCCCGCGCGGGTTCGCGGACCTGACCGAGTTCCTGGACACGCCGGGCCGATCGGTCGACCTGCATCGCGACTTCTTCGATACCGCCGTCGAGTCGTTCATGCTCGACGCCCGGCCGCACGCCCTGCCGCTGTTCGGCGGCGGTGTCCTGATCGTCTGGAACAAACGGTGCTTCGCCCGGGCCGACCGCTATCACGGACGGCGAATCCGCCGGCCCTGGGACGACTGGACCGTCAAGGACTTCCTCGAAATCGCCCGCGAGCTGACCATCGACGAGGACGGTGACGGCCGGATCGATCAGTTCGGATTCATGCTACCCCACTGGGTCTACTACCTGCCGTTCATCTGGAGCTACGGCGCGGAGGTCCTTGATGAAACGCGGACCGAGTGGCGGCTGACGGGTCCGGCCGCGGTCGAGGTCTTCACGCTGTATCGCAAAATGCGGTGGGACTACCGCATCTGCCCCACGCCGGTGGAACAGAGCGAGATGCTGACCGACACCGCCTTCTTCACGGGCCGAATCGCCATGTGTGTCAACGGCCCGTGGCTCCAGCCGTTTCTCAACGCCACCTCGCTGGGGCCGCGCGACGGCAAACCGCCCGAATACGCCGTCACGCACATCCCTTACGGCCCGACGGGCAAACGCTACACCCGCGTAACCTGGGACGGGCTGTGCATGTACAAGGGCCTGACGCCCGAGCGGAAGGCGCGGGCGTGGAAGTTCATGCATTTCGCGTGCACCCGGCCCGGGCAGGACATCGTCTCGCGCTGTCAGCGATCGGTCCCGGCGTACAAGCCATCGGCTGAGACGTTCAAGAAGTACGACACCGGCAGCGGGTCGTATCGATTCGTCGACGCGTTCGACTACTGCCGATTGCAGCCGATCACCCGAAAGTGGTACCCGATGGATCGCGAGATCCGCGACTACGTCGACCTGATCCGCGACAACGAGCTGACTGGCCGGCAGTTCATAGAGCAGCTTGCGGCCGATCCGGAGCTACGCCGGTTGTTCCGCGTGCCGGACGCGGCCGCGACCAGCACCAGCACCAGGGCGAGCACGCCATGAAGCAACGCCATGACGTCCCATCCTGGCAGAGCTGGGCCGACCGGCACGCCGGTTGGGTCTTCGCCTCGCCCTGGCTGACGGGCGTGATCGTGCTCATGCTCCTGTCGATGGTCGGCTCGATCGCGCTGTCGATGGTGCGGTGGGACGGCGTGGCGCTGTCGGGCATGACATGGGTGGGGACGACCCACTACCGCGAGATCCTGACGAACGACAGTGATTTCGTCATCGCGCTGCGCAATTCGCTGGTGTACGCGATCTTCGCCGTGCCGTTGGGGCTGCTCAGCTCGCTGATGCTGGCGTTGCTGCTGAACACGGCCATCCGCGGGATCAGCTTCTTCCGCACGCTCTACTACATGCCGCACGTGCTGGGCGGCGTGGCGACGATCATGATCTGGCGGTGGATCTTCCATCCGGAGTTCGGGCTGCTCAACTCGATGATCCGCGAGGTATACGGGCTCGTCGCCACGTTGGGCGTGACGCAGGCAACGACGTGGCCCGTGCCGGCCTGGCTGTATTCGGCGACGTGGGCCAAGCCGTCGATGCTGCTGATGACCCTGTGGGGGGCCGGCGGGGCGATGCTCATCTTCCTGGCCGCCCTCCAGAACGTGCCCGAGCACCTCTACGAGGCCGCCCGCATCGACGGGGCCGGCCGCGTGCGATGCTTCTGGCACATCACCCTGCCGCAGATCAGCCCGGCCATGTTCTTCAACCTGATCATGGGCATCATCGGTACGCTCCAGATCTTCCACCAGGCCTACCTGCTCGAGGCGCCGGGGCAGCGCAAGAGCCTGCTGTTCTACGTGCTCTACCTGTACCGACGCGCGTTCGAGCACTACGAGATGGGGTACGCCTCGGCGCTGGCGTGGATCCTGTTCGTGATCATCATGCTGCTGACAGCCATCGTGCTGATCTCGGGTAGGTACTGGGTCTACTACGAAGGCGAGAAATGAGCGACCTCGACATCGAACCGGCACTGCGTTCCGCCGGCCTGACGGGCCTGGCCGAGTCGGCCGCGTGGCGGCAGCGGGTCTGGACGGTCGTCATGCTCGTCGTCCTGGTGGCGATCGGC
>CAYOGX010000907.1:0-2815 GCA_964403235.1 uncultured Planctomycetales bacterium
TGGTGCACGCCCTGGCCGGAAGCCCGCGGCACCCGACGGATCAAGTCCATGTGGACAGGCCGCTAGTCCGTTGCCTCGTGGAACCGCAGGAGGCGGGCGCTGTTGCCGATGACGAAGAACTCGCCGATGTTGTGCAGGAGGGCGCCGGCCAGGGGCCCGACGATCCCGATCGAAGCGAGCCAGACGAAGGCGATCGAGATGCCCGCCCCGATGAGCACGTTCTGGTGGACGGCGGAGCGGGTGCGTCGGGCGAGCTCGACACAGGTCGGCAGTCGGCCGAGGTCGTTGGTCATCAGGGCGACGTCGGCGCTTTGCAGGGCGACGTCGGAGGCGACCGCGCCGAGGGCCACACCCACGTCGCCGCTGGCCAGGGCCAACGCGTCGTTCACCCCGTCGCCCACCACCATCACCAGGTTGCCCGACTCACGCTCGGCGTGCACCGTCTGGAGCTTTTGCTCGGGCAGGACCTCGGCGATGATCTCGTCCATCTCCAGGTCGGCCCCGATCTTGCGCGCCACTTCCTTACGGTCGCCCGTCAACAACACCGACCGCTCCAGCCCGAGCGTCCGCAGGTCGCGGAGCGCCTGCTTGGCCTCGGGGCGGGGGGTGTCGGCCAACAGCAGGCAGCCGACCGCCTGGGCCCGCGCCCCCTCGGCGGTCTGCTCGATCCGGCCCAGCCACACGATGGAGCCGGAATGGTCTGGGTTTTCGGGCAGCTCGATGCCTTGCTCGACGAGCCACTCCCTGCGGCCGAGCAGCGTCGTTTCTCCGTCGCCAGTGGCCATGATCCCCTTGCCGCTGATCTCCTCGATCCGGTGCTCGGCGTCGTTCAGCTTCGTCTCGATCCCCGCCGACTCCGCCGCCCGCACAATCGCCCGCGACGCCGGATGCCGGCTCGCCGCGGCGCAGACAACCGCCCGGCGCAGCAGATCGTCCTCCTCGTGCCCGTTCATCGGGCGAATCGACAGGAGCTCGAGCCGGCCGAGGGTCAGCGTGCCGGTCTTGTCGAGGACGACCGTGTCGACGTCGGCGAGCGATTCGAGGAACCGGGTGTTCTTGATGAGGATGCCCAGTCGCGACGCGGCGGCCAGGGCGGCGATCATCGCCGTGGGGCCGGCCAGCACCAACGCCCCGGGGCAGCCGGTGATCAGCACGGCCACCGCTCGCGACATGTCGCGCGTGACGAACAGGACCACGCCGGCGATGGTGAGGATGATCGGCACGTAGTAGCCGGCGTAGCGCTCGATCAGCTTCAAGACGGGCGTCTTCGACTGCTCGGCTTCGCGCAGCAGCCCCACCACCCGGCCCAGGGCCGTCTGCGTGCCGGTCCGCGTCACGCGCACGCGGATCAGGCCCGTCAGGTTGATCGTGCCGGCGTAGACCGGATCGCCCGACGAGAGGTCTTCGGGCACCGACTCGCCGGTGACGGGCGACTGGTCGACGGCGGAGCTGCCTTCGGAGATTTCGCCGTCGGCGGGGATCACGTCGCCGGGCCGCACGATCAACAGGTCGCCTTTCTTCAGCTCGGAGGGCTCGACGACCCGCTCGCCTTCGGCGGTGAGCAGGTGGGCCTTGTGGGCGTGGAGGGTGCGTAGCCCTTCGATGGCGGCCTGGGCCCCGAGGATACTTCGCTCTTCGAGGAAATGGCCGATCGCCATGATCACCGGGATCAACGTCGCGGTGACGAAGTTCCCGTTGGCCAACGCGGCCAACGTGGCCAGGGTGACGAGCTGGTCGATGATCGTGTGCGGGTCCCGGCTCAACAGCCCGAACAGGGCGTGCCAGAAAATGGGGATCGCCACGACCAGCGCGGCCACGGCCATGATCAGGTCGGCGATGTTGGCCAGCTCGGGCGGGCCGAAGTGCTTCTCGATCAATCCCACGCACAACAGGCCGGTGGCCAGCATGGCCGAGCCGAGCTGGATGACGATCCTCGCCCGCTCGGCGACCGTCAGGGGGACGTCCAGCGATCGGGAGAGTTGTGCAGAGGCAGGGGCGGCAAGTTCGCTCACGGTTGGGGCTCCCCGTTCTCACCAAGGATCACCCGGGTCCCGGGCGAGACGAATAGACGCTTGTTCACGTTTCCCAGCACATATTCGATGGTTTCCAGGTAGATCCGCCGCCATATCAGGGCAGGGCTTTTCTGGTACTCTTCGAAGAGCTGCTCGAACTCCGATTTGTCGGCGTTGGCTTTGGCCACGAGCGTGTCCTTGTAGGCCTTGGCCTCCTGGATCATGCTGTTCTTTCGGGCCTTGGCGCCGGGGATTTCGCGGTTGGCAAAGGCGAGTGCCTGTTGGCGGAGGGTCTCCTTGGCGATCTTCGCGCTCTGCACCCGTGCGAACTCCTGGATCACGTGGCGGGGAGGGTGCGTCTCTAGGAACTCCAGGGCGGAGATCGTCATCCCACAGCCCTGCGACGGCCCCCGCGCGGCGAAGGCGTCGAGCCGCTCCTGGGCCCGTCGCCACACGGTTTGGGCCAGGCGGTTCTCCGTGCTCCCGGCGTCGTCTTCGCCGACTGGCGGCAAGGCGTCTTGGCGGATTTGCTGCAAGTCGAGGGACTCGGCGGCGGCACCGTCGGCGTCGTCTTTGCGGACTTGCTGGAGATTGAGCGAGTCGTCCATGGTCCAGGTGGCCACGGTCTGCACCAGCGCGGCCAGCACCACGTCGCGCAACAGCGCCTCGCGGTCCTCTCGGTCCATCCAGAGCTCGAACGCGATCGGGACGGCGACCTTATACTTCACCGCCAGTTTGGCCTGGAGGACGTTGTGATCGCCGGTCAGGCAATAGCCCTCCAACACCGGATCGATCGCATCGGT
>CAYOGX010000908.1:0-2812 GCA_964403235.1 uncultured Planctomycetales bacterium
CGCTCGGTGCTGGCGGTCCTCGGTGTGGTCCTCGGACTGATGGCGATTATCTCGGCCATGTCCATCATGGAAGGCTCGCGCAAGTACATCCTCGATAAAGTGCAGGTGCTCGGGTCCAACGTGCTCTACGTCTCCCCGGCGCACATCCAGCGGACCGTTCTGATGAGGGGCACGGCCGAGACGCTCAAGCTCCAGGACATTCCCAAGCTCAAGGAGGAATGCGACCAGATCCACCTGATCGCGCCGGTCGTGGTATCAACGCAGACGCTCAAGTACTTCAGCAAGAGCGCCCGGGTCACCGTGCAAGGAACGAACACGGACTGCGCAGAGATCCACGGGCTGAAGCTGGAGGGCGGGCGGTTCCTGTCGCGCGAGGAATCCGATTCCGAGAGCAGCACGGTGGCGGTGCTGGGCCATACGGCGGCGGAGAAGCTGTTCTCGGGCGCCGACAGCGTCGGCCGCCCCATCAAGATCGGCAACAAGGGATTTCGCGTAATCGGCGTGTTGACAAAGCACGGGGCCGGCGGCATGGGGTCCGCCGACGACACCGTCTATATCCCTGTTCGGGTCGCCCTCAAACGAATCCTCCGACAGAAGCAGCTCAGCCGGTTGGACATCAAGAGCCTTGATGCCGAAGGACTTAGCGAATGCGAACGGCAGGTCCGCGGGGCACTGCGTCGGATCCACAAGATCAGGCCCGGCGAGAAGCCCGACTTCGCCATACGCAACCAGCAGCAGCAACTGGAGCTGTTCAAAGAGGCCAACCTGATCATGTCCGCGGTCTTCTATAGCATCGCCGGGATCAGTCTGATCGTCGGGGGCATCGGGATCACGAACATCATGCTGGTTTCGGTGACGGAGCGAACGCGAGAGATCGGTGTGCGGATTGCGGTGGGCGCGCGGCGAGGCGACATC
The DNA here is from genome assembly GCA_964403235.1 of uncultured Planctomycetales bacterium. Taxonomy (GTDB): domain Bacteria; phylum Planctomycetota; class Phycisphaerae; order UBA1845; family JAFGLZ01; genus JAFGLZ01. The sequence goes on from CAYOGX010000908.1 coordinate 916, forward strand.
TTGTTCCAGTTTATGATGGAGGCCCTGCTCATCGGCGTGATCGGGGGTGCGGGCGGGCTCCTGTTGGGCGTCATGCTCGCCAACGCGCTCGAGGCGATCCTTCCCGGGATCATCACCGTATACACGCCGCCCAAGGTGGCGATTTCGGCCATCGTGGTGGCCCTCCTCGTTGGCCTGGCCAGCGGGCTGTACCCGGCCTACAAGGCCAGCCAGAAGGATCCAGTGGAGGCGTTGCGATACGAATAACCGGGCCGTCGACCCACAGCCCGAGGACCGAACGTGTTTTTCCTGAGATTAGTCATCACGGCACTGCGCAGTCTGGATGCCAATTTCCTGCGCTCGGTGCTGGCGGCGCTCGGCGTGGTGATCGGCGTGATGGCCATCATCTCCGCCATGTCGATCATGGAAGGCCAACAGGAGAAGATTCTGGGCAAGTTCCAGGCCCTTGGATCGAACGTGGTCTACGTCGTGCCGCAGTTCATCATGCGGACGGTCCGGATGGGCGGCGTGGCCGAAACGCTCAAACTGAAGGACATCCCCAAGCTCAAGGAGGAGTGCGACCTAATCGACTCGATCGCCCCGGTCGTGTACCTGCCGCAGACGCTCAAGTATTTCAACAGGAGCGCGCAGGTTGTGGTCAGGGGCACGACCACCGAGTTTGCGGACATGCACAACTTCGAGATGGACTCCGGGCGGTTCTTGTCCCCCGAGGAGTCCGAGTCGCAGAGCAGCACGGTCGTGGTGATCGGGTATTCGGTGGCCGACAAGCTCTTCTCGGGAACAGACCCGGTGGGTCGGTCGATCAAGATCGACAACAAGACGTTTCGGGTCATCGGGGTGTTGAAGAAGCACGGGGCCGGGAGCTGGGCCGACGTGGACGGCTCCGCGTACATTCCCGTTCGCACGGCCCTGAAACGAGTCCTGCGGCAGAAGCAGCTGCATCGGCTGGATATCCGCGGCAACGACCCCGACAAGCTCAAGGAATGCGAGAGGCAGGTTGAGGGGATCCTGCGGCGTCTCCACGGGGTTCGAGCGGGCGAGAAGGCCGATTTCGAGATCTTCAACGAGCAGCGGTGGCGGGAGACGTTCAACGAGAGCAAGCTCATCATGTCCGCGGTCTTCTACAGCATCACCGGAATCAGCCTGTTGGTCGGGGGCATCGGGATCATGAACATCATGCTGGTCTCGGTCACGGAGCGGACGCGGGAGATCGGTGTGCGGCTCGCCGTGGGCGCGCGGCAGGGGGACATCCTGTTTCAGTTCCTGGTCGAGGCCCTGATCATCAGTGCCGTCGGTGGCGTGGGCGGGATCTTGATGGGGATGATGTTCGCCAATGTGTTAGAGGCGGTCCTGCCCACCGTGATCGAGGTGCACACGTCCGCGGAGGTCATCGCCTGGGCGGTCGGGGTGGCCATGGCGGTCGGCCTGATCAGCGGGCTGTACCCCGCCTACAAGGCCAGCCGGAAGGACCCCGTCGAGGCGTTGCGGTTCGAGTAGCATCAGCGGCCGAGGGCCGAGAAGAAACCAACGTCGAGGCTGACCCGTTCGATGAATAACGCGTCCGACAACCCGTGGTGGTCGACCCGGTCGGGCACCAAGCGGACCTACGAGCACGCGCCGGGTCAGGGCGTTCCGGCCGACAGGGCCATGCCGGTGATGGTCGTTCGCGGTCGACGCGACGGACCGACCCTGGTCACGTTGGCGGGCGTGCACGGTGACGAGTACGAGCCGATGGCGGCCGTCCAGCAGGTCTTCGCGCAGCTCGATCCCGAGGCGCTGAGCGGGACGTGGGTAGCGGTCGGGTGCTGCAACGTCGACGCCTACCTGACCGCCGATCGCGAGGCGACCACCGACGGCAAGAACCAAGGCAAGTGCCAGATCGAGTCACCCGTCTTCA
>CAYOGX010000909.1:0-2810 GCA_964403235.1 uncultured Planctomycetales bacterium
CCAAGCGGGTGGCCGAGATGTACGTCCAGCAGCTCAGCCCCCACGGGCCAACCCAGTTCGTCACCGTCCGGTTCGGCAATGTGTTGGGCAGCAGCGGCAGCGTCGTGCCGATCTTTCAGCGCCAGATCGCCGCCGGTGGGCCCGTCACCGTGACCCACTCGGAGATGGTCCGCTACTTCATGACCATCCCCGAGGCGACGCAACTGACGCTCCAGGCAGGCGCGATCGGGCGGGGAGGCGAGATCTTCCTCCTCGACATGGGCGAACCCGTCAAGATCATCGATTTGGCCAGGGAGCTGATCACCCTCAGCGGACTACGACCGGGCGAGGACATCGAGATCGTCTTCACCGGCGTGCGTGAGGGCGAGAAGCTCTTCGAGGAGCTCAGCATCCGCGGCGAGGACATCGCCCCCACCCCCCATCCCAAGATCGGCATTTGGAAACGCCGTCCCGAAGACCACACCACCGTCTGCCGCGCGATCGAAGAGCTAACCCGCCAGGCCGAAAACGCCGACCCCGAAGGCATCCGCCAGGCCCTGGCCCGAGTCGTCCCGGAGTACGTCGAGCCAGACGCCGATCCGGAGAGGACGCAGCCCCCCCGCGAGACCCAAGGATGACTTAGTGGCGCCCGTTGGCCGCTCCAACCCGCCGCGGGACGGGCACCCCGTCGTCATGTTCGGTTCAGTCTGCTGTGCGTCCAGCGGCGATTCGTCCGGCGAGTCGGCCACTGGTCAGGGCCCAGGCAATGTGGAGGCCGTGGCCCCACAGGATCATTCCGCCCATGCCGTTGCACCCACCGGCGTACAGGCCGGGGATGACGACGCCCTCCGCGTCGAGGACCTCCATCTTCTCACTGATCCGCAGGCCCCCCTCGGTGGTGACGATCCAGCTTTTGACCGGACCAAGCGCAATGAACGGCGGGGCGTCGAGCGGCGGGCCGAAGTCGGTGCGACCGAACGGGTCCTTCGATTTGCCGAGACAGGCCTGGTTGTAGTCGCCGAGTGTCGCTTCGACGGCCCCAGCGTCCACGCCGATGCTGCGGGCCAGTTCCGCCGCCGTGGTCGCCTCCGCGTACACGTCGGCCCGAAGCCGTTTATAGTCTTGCATGTAGGCGTAGGCGATGTCGGGGGCGGTGGAGACGAAGTTCGGCCAGGCGGAGAACACGTCGGCCAGCTTCTTGTCAAGGAGGATGTAGGCCACCTTGTCGGGCTGGCGGGGGATGGCCAGTTCGGGGCGGTCGGCCTCGTCGGTGAACCGTTGCCCGTTGCGATTGACCAGGATCGCGCCCTTGTGGAAGAGGCTCACCTCCGGATGCTGCCAGGTGACCAGTAAGCGTTTGAGCATCCGCTGGAGCACGGGCTTGGGCAGCAGGTCCATCGCCTTGCCCAAGAGCTTCGCCAACAGCGGGTTGGCCGGCAGGAGCTGGGCGAACGGTGCCCTGGGCGGTGCGACGAAGCGGATCTCCGGCCCATAGACGACGTCCATGTTCAACAGCTCGGCGCCGATGTCCCGGGCGATTCGGTGCCCGTCGCCGGTTGCGTCCGGATTGATGCCCTCGACGGTGGCCACCTCGTCCGGCAGGTATTGCGACTTGATCTCCAGTCCGTTGGCGTAATCGCCCGCGGCCAGGATCACTCCGCGTCGGGCCCGGATCCGCACCGCGCCGTCTTGGGTGCGGGCCTCGAGACCGACCACCGGTCCATCCTCGTGGCGGAACAACCGCTGGACCTGATGCCGCAGGAGGATCTCCGCGCCGTGCGCGAGGAGCCTGCGGTGCATGACGGCGATGTAGGCCTTGGCGTTGGGGACAACGTTGTGCATCCGGGGCACGCGGTTAGGCGGTTCGGGGCTGGGGCCGTGGAACTCGAGGCCCAGGTCCATCAGCCAACGCAGGGTCTCGTGGGCCTGACGGGTGAAGCAACCGCGAAGCGCCCGGTTGTTCTTGGGCTCGAGGGGCGGGTTGAACTTGCCGATGTCCTCGTTGTGCCATTCGGGGTCGTCGTCGATGCCAGCTGCCTTCTGAATAGACGTACAGGCGGCCGTGAACGACCCAACGGCGATGCTGGTCGTGCCGCCCAATTGGCCCCTCTTCTCCAATAGGACGACCTCCGCACCTTGATGCGCCGCCGCCAATGCGGCGGCCAACCCCGTCCCACCTCCCCCGACGACGACCACGTCAGCTTGGCGGTCACATGAGGCAGGCGGGGCAGAAGGCATGGCGTTCATTCGCTCGGCGTCCATTCTTTGAACGGGGCTGAGGCCCGAGCACACGGCACCCCACGACTGGCCGATAGCACTCGAGCGACGGGTCGGGATTTCTCGATGACCCTGCTCGACGTGGGCCAAGGGCGCGGCGGCTACCGTATGAGTATCACGGGCGGACCGAGTGCGCGCCAAGCACCGGGACTGAGGATTCCGCAGTCAGGCGTCGGACGGAAGGACGGCGAGGATCGGAACGATCGTGCCTTCCCGGGCATCTTAGCTTAGTCGATCGCCGGCGCGGCAGACGCTTCGGCGAACCGTGTTGCTTCGTCTCGTTGGCAGGCGTGCATTCGGGTGTATCATCCGACAACGAGACATCGGGGCCATGCGATCGGGAGCGTGCCGGTCTCGTGCTATTGTCACGTACGCCATTGTATCCCAAGCCGCTACGACTTCGCACGCTGTCCGCAACCACTCACAAGCTGTATCACAAAAGATCATGAGACACATGTGTCTCTAATGAGACATTCGGGGCGTACGCCCTGACACACGAGAGCTACACACTTCCCCTACACTACGCTCTTCTGAACTACGCCGTGCTTGCCCGA
>CAYOGX010000910.1:0-219 GCA_964403235.1 uncultured Planctomycetales bacterium
TCCCGCCGGACGCGCCGTTCCTGAAACAGGCGGACCTGGTGGTTTGTGCGGACTGCGTGCCGTTTGCCGTGCCCGATTTTCATCGGCGCTATCTGGCGGGACGGTCCGTGGTGATCGCGTGTCCGAAGCTCGACGACATCGATGACTACCGGGCGAAGCTGAGCGACCTGTTTGAGCAGTCTCGGCCCTCGCGGGTCACGGTGCTCCGCATGGAAGTGC
>CAYOGX010000910.1:229-2810 GCA_964403235.1 uncultured Planctomycetales bacterium
CCTGTTGCGGTGCGTTGACGCAGGCCGTGATGGACGCGCGGAACAAGACCCGACCCGACATGCCGGTCGAGGTCCACACGATCGGCCTTGGCGGCGGCATCGACCGCGAGGTAGTGCCCGACGGTCGGAGTGCGTGCGAGGGAGCGGCGCGATGAACCGTTGTCCTGGACAGGATTCCCGCAAGCGGACCGTCAGCGTCCATCGGTGTCCCGGGTGCGCTGAGCCGGTGGAGATCTTCTCTGACGAGCAGCGCCGGCGCTGCCCCAAGTGCAAGACGATGGTCTTTACCGAGGAGACGCCGAGCTGCATCCAGTGGTGCCAGGCCGCCCGGGAATGCCTTGGGCCCGAGCGATACGAACGCGTGATGCGGCTGCTGGACGAATCGCCCAACGAGGACCGTGACAGGTGACCGGTAAGAAGGGCATGGGCAAAGATCTCAAGGTGATACGGCGTTTCGTGGCGGTCTACTGCCGCGAGCACCACGATACGAACGGGCAAGGCCCCTGTGATGAGTGTCGTGGCCTCATCGAGTACGCCCAGAAGCGGCTCGAGAAATGCCCGTATGATCCGAAGCCGAAATGCAAAGACTGCACCACGCACTGCTACAGGCCGGACTATCGAGAGAAGATGAAGGCCGTTATGCGCTTCTCGGGGATGCACTTCGTCAAGCGCGGACGGTTGGACTGGATGATCAGGTACTTCCTCTAGCTGGGCAGGCCATCAGGCGGCCGCCGGGCGCAACGTCGGACCGAACGAGTCCAGGAGAACAGGCATGACGATGTTCTGCTATCAATGCGAACAGACCGCCAAGGGAAGCGGCTGCACGAAGCAGGGCGTGTGCGGCAAGGAGGCCGAGACGGCGACGCTGCAAGACCTGCTGGTCTACGCGACCAAGGGCATTGGAGCGTACGCCCATCGGGCGCGGCGGTTGGGGGCCATCGACGCGGAGATCGACGTGTTCGTCGTCGAGGCCCTGTTCTCGACGGTGACGAACGTCAACTTCGATGCGGACCGCCTGGAACCACAGGTCCGCCGAGGGGCCGACCTGCGCGACCGGGCGAAGGCCCTGTACGAGCAAGCGTGTCAGAAGACGGGTCAGACGCCTGAAAAGCTCAGCGGTCCGGCCGCCTGGACTCCCGCCGCCGACCGCGAGGGCCTGATTCGTCAGGGCGAGGCCATCGGCATCCCCACCCGCAAGGAGGGGTCCGGCGAGGACATCACCGGACTCCAGGAGCTGCTGACCTACGGGTTGAAAGGCATGGCCGCCTACGCCGATCACGCCCGGATCCTCGGCAAGCAGGACGAGACCGTCTACGCGTTCGTCCACGAGGCGATGGCTTTCCTCGCGGACGGGTCTCCGACGGCGGACGATCTCGTCGGGATGGCGCTGCGGTGCGGCGAGGTCAACCTGAAGACCATGGCGCTGTTGGACGCCGCCAACACCGGCGCCTACGGCCACCCCGAGCCCACGCAGGTGCGGGTCGAGCCGGTGAAGGGCAAGGCCATCCTCGTGTCGGGCCACGACCTGATGGACCTGGCGGTCCTGCTCGAGCAAACCGCCGGCAATGGCGTCAACGTCTACACGCACGGTGAGATGCTGCCCGCGCACGGCTACCCCGGCCTGAAGAAGCACAAGCACCTGGTCGGCAACTACGGCGGGGCGTGGCAGGACCAGCGCAACGAGTTCGACGCGTTCCCCGGCGCGATCTTGATGACCACCAACTGCATCCAGAAGCCGAAGGACACGTACGGATCGAGGATCTTCACCAGCGGGCTGGTCGCCTGGCCGGGCGTGACGCACATCAGTGACCGCAACTTCGCCCCGGTGATCGAGGCGGCCCTGGCGGCAGGGGGGTTCAGTGAGGACGGTCCGGACAGGACCATCACGGTCGGCTTTGGCCACGAGGCCGTCATGGGCGTGGCCGACAAGGTGATCGAGGCCGTCAAGGGCGGCGCGATCAAACACCTTTTCCTGATCGGCGGGTGCGACGGCGCGAAGTCCGGACGCAACTACTACACGGAGCTCGCCCAGGGGGTCCCTGACGATTGCGTCATCCTGACGCTCGCCTGCGGCAAATACCGGTTCAACAAGCTCGCGTTCGGCGACATCGGCGGGATCCCGCGGCTGCTGGACATCGGGCAGTGCAACGACGCCTACTCGGCCATCCAGATCGCCGTGGCGCTGGCGGAGGCGTTCAAGACGGACGTGAACGGCCTGCCGCTGTCGCTGATCCTGTCGTGGTACGAGCAGAAGGCCGTGGCCATCCTGCTGACCCTGCTGCACCTGGGCATCAAGAATATCCGGCTGGGCCCGAGCCTGCCGGCGTTCGTGACGCCGCCCGTATTGCAGGTCCTGGTGGAGAAGTTCAACATCGCGCCGATCTCGACGCCCACGGGGGACCTTGCGGCCATCCTGGCCTAGAATCCGGTCGCGTGGATGGGACGGTCTCGGGCGGCTTTCGACCGGCGGGTCCGTGCGACAAAGCGTGGGTGCCCGACGCGTTGGCGACGGTCACGGCCAGTCGGCGTCAAGCTGATCGATGATGGTGAGGATCTCCTGGACGTCGTGCAGATCCCTCAG
>CAYOGX010000911.1:0-2809 GCA_964403235.1 uncultured Planctomycetales bacterium
GGCTTCACCCTGGCCGAGCTGCTCGTCAGCGTGGTCTCGATGGCCGTCCTGATGGTCGGCATCGGCTCGGCGATCCTCCTGGCGACCCACAGCATTGACGACGGACAAACCCCTTCCGCCAGAACACACCAGGCCGCGGCGGCCGCCGACCGGATCATCCAAGACGTGGGTTGCGCCCTGACCGTCTCCGAAGCATCGAGCACCGCCCTCACCTTCACCGTCGCCGATCGCGACAGCGACGAGCAAGCCGAGACCATTCGGTACGCATGGTCGGGCACGGCGGGCGACCCGCTCACAGTGCAATACAACGGCGGCACGATTGTTGAGCTCGTGCAAAACGTGCAGGAGTTCGACTTGAGCTACGACCTGAAAACGGTCCTCGGGGAGACGCCGGGGCCGACCGAAGAGCAGCCCGATGTTCCGGTGGTTAACATCGGTATCCGGTACACCGCGTTGGAATACATCGTCTCCACCAACACATGGTGCGGGCTGTCGTTCCTTCCGGATCCGGCCTCGATGCCGGCCAACGCCATCTCCTGGCGGCTCGACTCCTTCGCCTTTCTACTCGGGGGGGTGGACCAGCTCACCGGCATGACGACCGCACAACTCTGCACCGCAGACGCCAGTGGCCTGCCCACCAGTACCGTCCTCGACGAGTTTCAAATTGACGAAGGAACCCTCAGTAAAAAGACTGTTATCTCGGTGTCGTTTCCTGAACCCATCAACGCCCCGTGGCTGGCTCCCACCGAAGGTCTGTGCTTGGTCCTGAAGGCGGCTTCCGGAGTGGATACGTGCCAGGCGCTTTACACGACAGACACGAATCCGGAGGCGGTGAACGTCTCCTTCGTTGAAACAAGCAACGCGGGTGCGACGTGGACAGCCCACAGCGATCAGTCCATGCCCCAGTGCTACGCCTTCGCCACGGTCAAAACGCAGGGGGCTCCCGTGGTCAGTGATAGGGACTATCTGACGCGCACCGGTATCTCGCTGCGCGTCGGGCCCGACGCGTCGACGCGCATCGACACGGCCGTCGAAATACTCAACACGCCAGAGGTCACCGGCTTATGACAAGTACGTGTGACAACAGGAATCGACGCCACGAAGGCTTCACCCTGGCCGAGCTGCTCGTCAGCGTGGTCTCGATGGCCGTCCTGATGGTCGGCATCGGCTCGGCGATCCTCCTGGCGACCCACAGCATTGACGACGGACAAACCCCTTCCGCCAGAACACACCAGGCCGCGGCGGCCGCCGACCGGATCATCCAAGACGTGGGTTGCGCCCTGACCGTCTCCGAAGCATCGAGCACCGCCCTCACCTTCACCGTCGCCGATCGCGACAGCGACGAGCAAGCCGAGACCATTCGGTACGCATGGTCGGGCACGGCGGGCGACCCGCTCACAGTGCAATACAACGGCGGCACGATTATTGAGCTCGTGCAAGACGTGTACGAGTTCGACTTGGGCTACACCGTTCGAAGCATCACAGAGACGGTCGAGGACCCGGGCAGCGGGGAAGTGCGCTTGTCCTGCTTCTACGACTGGACGGAGATGGGTATCACGGCAGATCCGGACCCGAAGGCCGTGTGGACGTCAGAGTACTTCATGGCCGAGATACCGGCCGAGGCGACGCAACTGACGATCACGCGTGTCAAGCTGAAGTTGAGGCAGGGACCCATCCCTTCCGAGAGCAGGATCATCGCCATCCACGAGGCCGTCGGCGGCGCCAATCCCGGCAACGGTGATCCCGAGCCCCTGCCGAATCCGATCGGGACGCCGGTCAGCATCCCCGCCCCCGAGATGCCGCTGACCTTTGATGACTGGACCACGATCACCTTTTCCGACGTAGTCATCGACAGCCCCGGCAAGGAGTATTGCATCGTCACCAAGTGCAGCACCCCGACGGCCGGCGAGGTCCTCTTCTTGTTCTCGCGCAGCGCCCCAGACGACTTCACCACGCCGGTCGGGTTGTGGTCCATGGACCTCGGCGCAACATGGGATCCCGCGACCAACAAACGCAACCAGTACGATATGCCGTTCGAGGTCTATGGGTCCTACACCACCGGTGGGCCGCCCCAACCGACAACCAGGGATTGGCTGTGCACCGTCGACATCAAGTTGCGTAGAGGCACCGACCCATCCACGCGCATCGACACGGCCGTCGAGATACTCAACACGCCGGAGGTCACCGGCCTATGACACGTGAGCATGGCAACCTGGGGGGCGCTACGTCGCCAGATCCGCCCTCGGGATCCACAAGTGAGGTCAGCTCTGCAGCGTCGGCAGGCGCCCGGTCTGGCGGTCGTAGACGCCGAGCTCGGTGGCGGCGGTCACCATTGCGAAGAGGTTCTCGTCCGGCGTGTCGCGGGGGCATTGGTCGCCCGTGCTGAGGATGAATCCGCCGCCCTCGCCCGCCACCCGCATCGCCTCGATCGACGCGGCGCGCACCTGCTCCGGGCTACCCCGCAGCATGACGTCGGTGGTGTGGAGGTTGCCCATCAGCGCGATCCGTCCGCCCCGCGCGCGTTTCAACTCGGCCAGGTCGACGTCGCCCATGGGCGGGATCTCGAGCGGGTTGACGCAGTCGGTGTCCGTGTGCTCGACCAGCAGGTCCACGAGCGCCCGCTGGCGTCCGCAGCTATGTAGCATCGTGGGGACGCCGGCCTCCTTGGCCATCCCGGTCCATCGCTTGATCGCGGGAACCGCGTATTTCATGGCCAGGTCGGGCGAGGCGAGCGTGATCGTGCCCGACCCACCGAGCAGAACGTAATCCGGCTCGACGGACAGGATCCACTTCATGGCCGCCGTGCCGA
>CAYOGX010000912.1:0-2795 GCA_964403235.1 uncultured Planctomycetales bacterium
GCGCCATCGTCGACAGCTTCTCCAGAAACGGCCGATTCACCTGCTGCCCGCTGTTGATCGCCAGCTCCAGCGACGACAGGTCATAGGCATCGTAGTCCGGCAGCCGCCACTGCATCGCGAACATGGAAGGCACCTGGCCGAATATCGTGACCTTGTAGTCCTGGATCACCTGAAGCGTCTTAGCCGCATCGAACATGTGGAGCATGACCACCGTGCCGCCGCTAAACATCGTCGTCATGAACTGTTCGGCCTGACAGCCGACATGGGACGGCGGCAGATGGACCAGCATCCGCATGCCCGGCTGCACCCCGAACGCGCCAGCCAGGCACATGTTCTGGCAGGTGATATTGCGATGCGACAGAAGCGCGGGCTTGGGCAGTCCGGTCGAACCGGTCGTGTAGATCACCTGCGCACCGTCGGTCTCGGCGACGTTAGCCGACAGGGCCTCATACCGTTTCCAGGCCGGGTGGCGGGCGAGGTCCGACCGATCGGCCTTCACCTCGTCGCACAGGACGAGACCCGAGAGCGCGCCCTGGATGGTCGCGGCCGGCGGTGACATCTGGATGAAATGCTCGATGTACGAACACTCGGCCTGGACGGTCCTGGCCATCTCGGTGAAATCGGCGAACGGCGTCTTGCCCAGAAACACGTAGCCCTTCGGCTTGATCAGCCCTAACGAGCGGATCACTTCAGGCGTCTTGAGTCGGATGTCCAGCGGCGCATGGATCACGCCGATCTTGAAGCACGCGTATTCGAGGAAGATGTGCTCGGCCAACAGCGTGAGCGAGGTGGCCAGGAAGTCGCCCTTCTGGAACCCCATGTCGATGAGCTTGAGGGCTAGGCCCGTCGCGATCCGATCGAACTGCTCATACGTGTACTCGGTCTGGGTGTCGACCTCGATGATGGCGACGGCGTCCGGCGTCTCGCGCGCCCACTTGGCGATCACGCCGTGCAGCAGGTGTCGGTCGGCGAAGTCCTGTTCGTAGTGCTCGAGCGTGTACTGGGGCACGCCGTTGAGGTACGCCAGGTCGGTCATTTGGAGTACTCCCCTCGACGACCGCGAGAGACAGAACTCGCCCGCCCGTCTGCGCCGCGGAAAGCCATAGGCCGCTGGAGGGTACTAGTAGGCACTAACATACCACATTGGACGGCCGGTGTGCAACGAGTTGATCCTGCGCCGGCCTGCGTGTCGCGGCGTCGCGGGCCTGAGTGAAACCTGTTCATGGACCGAGTACCGCGCTGGCCCCGGCGGTGCCGGTGCGGGGACCCGAAGGGCGCGCGGCGTCCTTCGCAGCCGCCTCGGCCCGCTGCAATGCCCGCAGCACGGGCTCGTTCGTCACGAAGACCTCGGGCAGGACGATGGGCTCGTCCAGGCCGGGCGCGTACACGAGGTTCAAGGGCACGCCCTTGCGTCCGAACCGGTCCAGGTCACGCTCGATGTCCGGGCTCCCGTTGCTGAAGTCGGCCTTGAGCGGGATCACGCCGAGCCGCTTCATGGCGGCGCGAACCGCCCGCGTCTCCAGCACCAGCCGCTTATTGGACTGACACGTTACGCACCAACGAGCGGTGTAATCGACATAGACGATATGGCCCTTGGCGGCGAGCTGCTCGGCGCGTCCGGGCGCATAGGGCTGCCACGGAATAGATCGCGAGTAGTCCAGCGTCGTTGCGGACAGCTCGACGGTTGAGGCGTCGGCGAGGCGGTCGGGCAGGCGCGTCGTCATGCCCGGCCACGCCATCCACCCGCCCGCCAGGATCAGCAGGGCGGCGACGGCGTGGGTCACGAGCCATCGGGTCGACCCGGCCGTGGGCGGTATCCGTCCGACGAGCCACAGGCCCACCGACAGGATCGTCAAGAAGACCAGCGCCCATACCAGCCCATCTCCGCCGACCTGGCCGGCCAGGACCCATAGCAACCACAGCGCGGTGGCAAGCATGACGAAGCCCATGAATTGCTTGAACGTCTCCATCCATGCGCCGGGTCTGGGCAGAAACCGCATCCATCCCGGCTTGGCGGCAAGGATCATGTACGGGCTGGCCATCCCCAAGCCCATCGTCGTAAACACCAGCAATCGAATCGGCGCGCCGGCCGCCAACGCGCTCATCCACACGCCCGAGAGCACGGGCGCGGTGCAACTGGTTCCCAGGATGGTCGCGAGAAATCCCTTGGCGAATGCGCCCATCGCCCCCTCGTGACCGCCGGCGGCCTGCAAGCTGGCGGCGGCGCGACCGGGGAGGGTCAGCTCGAATACGCCGAACAGGCTCAGCGCAAACGCGAAGATCACGACCGTCACGGCGATCACCCCGACCGGTCGTTGAAGAACGAATCCAGGTCCCACCGGCACCGCCATCGCCAGCAACCCCAGACCCACGAAAAACAGGAGCATGCCCGCGGTGAACGCCGACCCCAACTGCAACACGCGACGGGGTTCCTCACCGGCCTGCTGCACGAAGCTGAGGACCTTGATGCTCACCACAGGCAAGACGCACGGCATGACGTTGAGAATCAACCCGGCCAGAAACGCCAGGGCCAACAGGTAGGCCAGCCCGTAATGCGTCTCGCCGTCCCGCGTCCCAGGCGTCTCGGACACGCCTGCGGGTCGGCTTTCCTGGTGCGGTTTGGCGCCGGGCGCGGAGGGTTTCTGCGCGGTGGAACCGGCGAACCATTCGGTGTTCGCGGGTTTAGCCGCCGCGTCGCGTGGTGCGGTCTTGATGGGGATGTTCACATCGACGTACTGCGGCGGCAGGCAGGCCCCGGCGTCGCTGCACGGTTGAAAGACCAGTACGCCGTCGAC
>CAYOGX010000913.1:0-2790 GCA_964403235.1 uncultured Planctomycetales bacterium
ATGGATGCTTGCCGGCATCCTCACGTGCATGTTCATGCCGCCGTCGGCCCAGGCCGCATGGCGGCCACACACCGTGCGCCAACTCAACGGTGACGCCGGACAGATACGGCTGGCCGCGAAGATTCAGATCGTGACCGAATCTTGGAACCGCGTGGTGGCCGTCCCCTATATCATCTACATGCCGGAGAAGGACCGGCTGGGCATGCTGGTGGGCTGTGACTACCCGCATCGCGCGATGCTGCTGTCCAGCGATGACCGGGGCGCGACGTGGACCGCGCCCCGTCCCCCACAGCTCGCCAAGGGGGGCAAGACCGCGCTGGGCCTGGGCACGAGCTTGACCTACCTCGGCGCCGGCAGGGTCCTGTTCTACGCCGGTGCTCGATGGTTCAGTCGGGACTACGGCCAGACCTGGGGCGATCCCGTGCCTGTCGCGCCCACGCCCGACCCAAAGCCAAAGCCCTGGTACATCTGGGATCCTCCGTTGGTAGAGCGAGACCCGGCCGCCGGCAAGATCACCCGCATCGTCGAAACGGGATATACCTGGTTCCGTCCCCCCAAGGTCAAGACCGCCCACCAGCAGGCGTACATCCGGTTCAGCACGGACCAAGGGAAGACCTGGAGCAAGGGGATCAAGGTATTGCAGTGGCATGCCGTGAGCGAGGTCGCCCTGTTCCGCGCCGCCAACGGGGATCTGTTGGCCGCGTGCAGGACCGACATCCCCGCGCGAATGGTGGGCGAGACGCTCGACCACTACGAGGGCCTGGGCATCTGTGTGTCCAAGGACGACGGGCGGACCTGGTCGAAGGTCACCAAGCTGTACGACTGGGGCCGCCACCATCCTTCGCTGGTCTTGATGCCCAACAAGGACATCGTCATGACGTACGTCGTGCGCAAGGGGTACGTCGACACGCCGGACGGTTTCCCGCAGTTCGGGATCGAGGCCGCGGTCAGCCACGACCACGGCCGGACCTGGGACCTGGACCACCGTTACATCCTGCACTGCTGGACGGGAAACCGAAAGGGCCCGAACGCCTGGTGGCCCAGCAGCCAGGCCACCTCGTCGGTGTTGCTGCCGGACGGGTCGATCCTGACGGCCTTCGGGACCGGCTACCGGAGCCAGCCCGGTCCAAACGGGCTGCCGGCGCCGAGGGACGCGGGCCTCGTGTTGTGGCGACCGAGCACCCAGCCCGTCAATGCCGACCGGAGGATCCGCGACGCGCCGCCCGACTCCGATCTGCGCAACGTATTCGACCCGGCGCCCTGAGAACGGGCCGAACCGCCCGTCGTCTCACACGTCGGACCGGTCCCGTTTCCATTGAACGAGGTCCGTGCGAATGCGGGCAGGATCGGCCGGGCGTGGCGATGGCCCGGGTATCGACAAGGGCCTGGCCCGAGGGTACCTTGATAAACAGTGGCGCGTCCTCGGACCGCCATCCGCCCCATGTCTTTGCAGGCGGCTTCAGACCGCCCGGTAGCGCGTGATCCCGGGCACTTCTCCATCGGGGGCGCGGGAAAGCAGGAATGCGATGACCGACGTGGACAGACCCTGGGTGGCGTCGTACGACGAATGGGTCGATCCGGATCTGCCCATCCCCGACGTCTCGTACGTTGCTCTGTTGGAGCGGACGTTCGGCGATTTTCCAGACCGACCCGCCTACCACTTCTTGGGGGTCAGCCACACATTCGGCGACCTGGACCGGTACGCTCAACGATTCGCAGGCTTCCTGGCCGACATCGGCTGCGGGCCGGGAGACGTCGTGGGAATCTGCCTGCCCAACACGCCCCAGTACCTCATTGCCCTGGTCGGCGCCCTCAGGTCGGGATGCGCGGTCACGGGCGTCTCGCCCTTGCTGTCCCCCAGAGAGCTGGCCCATCAGCTCGAGGACTGCGGCGCCCGGGTCCTGGTCATGTTGGATGCGGGCTTCGAGCAGAAGTTCCTCGAGGTCCAAGACCGGGCCCCCCATCTCAGCCACGTCGTGGTGACCAACATCGCCGACCCCCTGCCAAGGTTCAAACGCCTGCTCGGACGGGCACTGGGGAAGATCCCCACCGGGCGGATCGCCGCCGTGCCCGGCAAGACCGTCATCCCCTTCATGGACCTGTTGCGGACCTATCCGGCACGTCCTCCGTGTCTCGGCGCCAAACCGGAAGACACGTGCATGATCATGTACACGGGGGGCACGACCGGCCTGCCCAAGGGGGCGGAGCTGACCCATCGGAACCTGGTGGCCATCATCCACCAGAGCGTCAACTGGCTGGACGCGGATCGGGACGAGAAGGTGTACTGTTCCGGCTTCCCTTTCTTCCACATCGCCGGGGCGGGCATAGGCATGTGGGCATTGGCCTTGGGCTGCACCCAGATCCTCATTCCCGACCCACGCAACACGCGGCACATCTGCCGCGAGATGGCCCGGTACCGACCCACCTACATGGTCAATGTGCCGTCTCTCTACCAACTGCTGCTGGACGATCCGGCGTTCAGGTCGTTGGACGCGCCGGCCTTCGAGCAGCTGAAGTACTGCGGGTCCGGCGCCGCGCCCTTCTCTCCCGACCTCGTCCAAGCCCTGCAGGACGTGGTCGGCGAAGGCAAGGTCTCGGAGCTCTACGGGATGACCGAGACCACCGCCCTGATCACCATGAACCCCCGCGACGGGATCAAGAAGGCCGGCTCGGTCGGGCTGCCGCTGCCGAGCACGCGGGCCAAACTTGTGGACCTGGAGACCGGAACCCAAGAGGTCCCGATCGGTACCGAGGGCGAGATCATCATCCAGGGCCCGCAGGTCATGAAGG
>CAYOGX010000914.1:0-2780 GCA_964403235.1 uncultured Planctomycetales bacterium
GGGGTTGGTCCAGCGCGTGGTTGGGATGGTCAAGGCGGTCGACGGGGTGAGTTTTGAGCTGCGGGCCGGCGAGGTGCTCGGCCTGGTCGGCGAGAGCGGGTCGGGCAAGACGACCGTGGCGCGGAGCATCCTGCGGGCGATCGAGCCGACCGACGGCGAGGTGTGGTTCCGCGTCGACGGGCGGATGGTCGACCTGGCCCGGTTGCGCGACAAGCAGCTCAAGCCGCTCCGCACCCGGATGCAGATGATCTTCCAGGACCCGTTCAGCTCGCTGAACCCGCGGATGACGGTGGGCGACATCGTCGGCGAGCCGCTGGTGGTACACCGGCTGGCGCGGGGACAGGAGCTCAAGGATCGCGTCGCGGAGATGCTGGTCCGGGTCGCCCTGAAGCCCGAGCACGCCATCCGTTACCCGCACGCCTTTAGCGGCGGGCAGCGGCAGCGCATCGGCATCGCCCGGGCGTTGATCCTGCACCCGTCGCTGGTGATCGCCGACGAGCCGGTCTCGGCGCTGGACGTGTCGGTCCAGGCGCAGGTGATCAACCTGCTCGGTGAGCTCAAGGACGAGTTTCAACTGACGTGCCTGTTCGTCGCGCATGATCTCAGCGTGGTCCAGCACATCTGCGATCGGGTGGCGGTGATGTACGCGGGCAAGCTTGTGGAGGTCGCGCCGGCCGAGGCCATCTTCGACGACCCCAAACACCCGTACACCCGCGCGTTGATCTCGGCCGTGCCGTATCCCGATCCGGACCGGCCGGTGACGTTCGTGCTGGGCGGCGAGGTGGCGGACCCGGCCGATCTGCCGGACGGGTGCAGCTTTCATCCACGCTGCCCGGAGTGCTTCGCGCCGTGCAAGGACCAAACGCCCGAACTGACAACGATCGAGCCCGGCCGGCAGGCGGCCTGTCACCTCTGTTCGCCGGCGTCCTCGGACTGACCGGGCTGCGCGCTTGCCGAACGCCGTGGGTCATGCCGCACCAAGGTTGCAGACGATGGAGGTTCTGCGATGGGACGATACAGTCCAGGTCGCTTGACACGGCGAGCGTTCGCCGGGACGGTTGCGGCCGTCGGCACCGCCGTGGCCATGGTGATCGGCGCGACCGCGGTGGGGAGCACGGGCATGGACCGATACGAGCAGATGTCGCCCGAGCAGTTGAGCCGGGTCGTCAAGCGGTGCCCGGTGGCGTTCGTGTCCGCGGGCATCGTCGAGTGGCACGGCGAGCAGTCGGCGTGCGGCCTGGACGGCCTGAAGGCTGAATCGCTCTGTTGGCTGGCCGGCGAGCTGCTCGACGGCGTGTGCTTCCCCCACCTGTGGCTTGGACCCGATGTATCTACCCCGTTCGACCCCACCCACTACCCGCGCGGCACGGTGACCATCGACAAGACGTTGTATCTGACCGCGGCCGACCAACTGCTGACACGGATCGAGGCGATGGGGTTTCGCGTCGCCGTGTACCTGTCGGGCCACTACCCGGGCGTCATTCCGACCGTGGCGGAGACGTTCAACCGGCGGGGCAAGATGAAGGTGATCTCGATCTCGGAGAACCAGGTCGTCAAGGGCATGCCCGCGGGCGATCACGCGGCCACGTGGGAGACGGCGGTGCTCAAGGTGCTTCGCCCCGGCCTGGTCGATCTGACGCGACTGCCGTCGCTGCCGGCCAACGTCAAACCGGCGGGCGAGGTCATCCCGCCCGCGTGGGAGTTCCGGCAGCGGAGCGAGTACTACGGCGTGTACGGGTCCGATCCGCGGATTTGGGCGAACGCGCACTTCGGCCGGCGCGGCGTGGAGGCCGTCATCGACGGGGTGGCGCGCGAGGTCGGCAAGGCGCTGAGCGATGCGTCCTACGGGCGGAATCGACGCGAGATCGTCTGGCCGCTCGACACCCGAAACCATCCCGAGGTCCGCTACGACTACCTGTTGCCCTATCAGTGGATCAGGCGGTTCGAGGGGGCGCCGATCGTCTACGTGCCGCTGCCGGCGATCGGCGAGCCGATCGACCAGGCCACGCGGCGGGCCGTCGACTATGCCCGCAAGACCGGCGGCATGGCGTTCCCGCCGTTGAATTATGGACCGAGGCAGGACGCCAAGGGGATTAGCCTGTCCGGCGAGGCCTACCGACGCGTCGTCGGTGAGGTGGTGCGTGCGTTGGCGGATATGGATTTCCGTGTGGTGGGGCTGCTGCCCGGTGCGGCGCTGTCCGTTGAGACGCGCGAGGCGCTGGAAGACCTGAAGATCACCGATGGGCAATGCCAGGTGCTCCTCGTCGAGGGGTCGGACGCGACCTCGATCCCGACGGCGCTGGCCGGTGCAATCAAGCGCTTGATCCCGACCAAGCCGATGCTGCGACGTCTGGCCGGCGAGTGGCGGATCAACGGCGAACGGACGATCAAGGACCTGGCCGAAGGGGTCCATGGCCCGGCGGACGTGCGAATCTACGAGCACACGTTCAAGCTGTCCAACCCCGAGGCCGACGGCGCGGTCCTGCTCGACCTCGGCACGGTCGAGAACCAGTGCGAGGTGGTCATCAACGACGCGCCACAGCTGACCGACCATTGGCCGCCGTATCGATTCGTCATCACAGGACGCGTCAAGCCGGGCCCCAACAAGCTGAAGATCGTGGTCCGCCACAAGCCACAGCCGACGCTCGACCCGTGGTACTACCGTGTCGCGCCGCCGCGGCTGTCGGGGCCCGTGACGCTGGCGTTCTGGAAGCCATGAACGATCGGGAACGCATCCTGACGCTCCTGGGCGGCGGCCGGCCCGACCGCGCCGTCGCCGA
>CAYOGX010000915.1:0-2763 GCA_964403235.1 uncultured Planctomycetales bacterium
AGTCAACCAGGTGATAGATGCGGTCGAGCCCCTCCGGCGTCTGGGTGTACTGCTGGTGCGGCTCCAGACCGATCAGGATGCCGCGCCTCTCCGCGTATCGCGCGGCGATCGTCAGGACGTACGTCATCAAGACGTGGTCGGCCTCGGCGTCTGTGAAGTCCGGTTTAGGCCCCTCGTCCGTGTTGACGACCGGCGCGCCGATCTCGGCCGCGTGCCGGATGGCGGTCGTTAGATACAGAACACTGATGTCCGGCTTGCAGAGCGGGGAGTGCCCGCTCAGGCCCGAGCACTTGACCCCGTGCTTCTCGCAGAGCGCCCTGATCTCGAGCGGATCGTTGAACATCGAGGTCGAGTGGAAGTAACCCGCCTCGCTGAGCAGCTCGCGACCCCAATGGACCATCGGCTCGATGTACTCGTAGCCCAGCTCGGCCGCCTTGGCCACGCCCCACGCGAACGACTTGTCGTCGTGTCGCACGAACTCCATGTTGACGCCAATCTGGATCTGTCCCATCGTAGGCTCCTTCTTCTCGCACCGCCCATCGCGATTTTGGTGCTCCCTGGTAACGTATAGGGACGATTCGCCGTCGGCAAGCAGCCACGTCGTGGACGACAGGTTCTGACAACTTTTCGTGAGCAGTTGACGTCTCCCGTTGGTATCGTTTTCATAGCGCGTTGCCCGCCCCGTTCGGGCGGGCAGATTGCGTGGAGTGATCGGTACTGGCACTTTTTGTGCAGGAGGAAACACGATGAAACGTCGGATGAATCTTGCGACCGTGTTCTCGATGTTCGTAGCCGCACTGGTCTGTGCTACCGGTGCCCTGGCGGCAGACAAGGCCACCATCTACCGCGACACCTGGGGTGTCCCCAACATCTACGCCGATACCGAGGAGGCCGCCTGCTACGCCATGGGCTACGCCCAGGCCGAGGACCGGCTCGAACAGATCTTCAACAGCTACCGGCGCGCCATTGGACGCCTGGCCGAGGTGGCCGGGCCCCGCGAGGTCTTCACCGACTATCGCGCCCGCCTCTGGAAGCACGCCGAAATCTCAAAGAAGAACTACCCCAAGGTTTTGCCCGAGATCCGTGCGTGCATGGAGGCCTTTCAGGCCGGCATCAAGCAGTATATGAAAGAGCATCCCGACAAGGTGCCCGACAACGCCCTCGAGATCGAGCCGTGGATGTGCATCGCGCTGGGCCGGGCCGTCATCTGGGGCTGGCCCGAGGGTCAGGCCGGCGGCGAACTCATGCGCGCCGGCATCAAGCCGACGCCCGTCGAATACCACGGCTCCAACGAGATGGCGCTGGCGCCTGCCAAGACCAAGCGCGATGTCCCCATTGCCGTGATCGACCCCCACCTGGGCTTCTACGGGCCGATGCGGTTCTACGAGGCCCGGATCTACGCCGGGAAAATCCAGACGGCCGGCACGGCCGTCGCCGGCATGCCCCTTATCAGCCTCGGGCACAATGAGTACATCTCCGTGGCCATGACCACCGGCGGTCCCGACACCGCCGACGTCTTCATCGAGACGCTCAACCCCGACAACCCCAAGCAGTACAAGTACGACGGCAAGTGGCGAGACGGCACGCTCGAGACCATCAAGATCGCCGTCAAGACCAAGGACGGCAAGATCGACCACGTCACCAAGGAGGTGCTCTACACGCACCACGGCCCGGTCGTCGCCACCAAGGACGGCAAGGGCTACGCGCTGGCGCTGAGCTACTTCAACGAAATCGGCCTGGCCGACCAGATGTACAAGGTCTTCTGCTCGAAGAACATCAACGAGGTCAAAGCCGCGCTGGCGATGGCGCAGCTCATGGAGCAGAACGTCATGGTCACGTGCGTCGACGGCGACATCTATTATCAGCGAACCGGCCGCGTGCCGATCCGACCGGAGGGGTACGACTACACCAAGCCCGTGCCCGGTGACACGTCAAAGACCGAATGGCAGGGCATCCACTCCACCGACGACCTCGTCCAGATCCTCAACCCCAAGTGCGGCTGGATGCAGAACTGCAATATCTCGCCCCGGGTCATGTTCCGCGACAGCCCGCTGACGGAGGACAAGTACAAGTCGTACCTGTATATGGAGCCGATGGCGATGGGGATCAAGTACGGGCTGCACCAGCGGGCGGCCATGACGTTCGAGCACCTGGACAAGGTCAAGAACGCCACGGTCCAGCAGGTCTTCGAGATCGCCCTGTCGCCCGAGGTCTTTGGCGTCAAGCCGTGGCAGGATCGGCTCAAGGCCGCCTGGGACAAGGCCGACGACGACACCAAGAACGACAAGGGCCTGGCGGCGTTCGTCAAGGCCATCCTCACCTGGAACCGCCGCGCCGAGAAGGACTCGACCGGCGTCCTCTGCTACCACTTCTGGAAGGAGCAACAGCCGCGGACGATCAAGATGTTCGAGCGGCTCGGCTCGCCCCCGCCCGCCTGGCTGGGCGACGAGAAGGTGATCGAGACGCTTAAGACCGGCTACGAGAAGATGATGGCCGAGCATGGCAAGATCGACGTCAAGTACGGCGACGTCTTCCGCGTCGGCCGGCGCGGCGGCAAGCGGACGGCCCCGGCAGAAGGCGGCGGCGTCAACGGCATCGCCACACCTCGGAACCTGGGTTTTGGCCACAAGCTCGAAACCGGTCAGCGCCTGGCCACCGGCGGGCAGTGCTCACCGCAGATCTGCCTGATGACCAAACCCCCGCAGTCGTGGACGGCCGCCCCGCTCGGCCAGTCGGACGATCCCGAGTCGCCGCACTTCGACG
>CAYOGX010000916.1:0-2762 GCA_964403235.1 uncultured Planctomycetales bacterium
CATAAATCGAAAGTCAAATTGAATTTTACTCAAAACCGGCCCGCCCGGCTCACGCCGCAGGGGATTGGGGCCTGATACTTCGCGATAAATTCATATTCAAATCCGCTGAGTACTCGAAATCTTGGGCTTGGGTCTCGTTTCGGGCCAGCGTCGGGACCAATTTCGGCCGCGGTGCAGGGCTTCACCATCGGCTCGGTGGCGCAAATGGGGCCGATCTCCGCGGGGGCGGCTGCGCCGGCCGAGTTCCTCGCTCAGGCGAGGGGACGACCCTACGTCGCCACCGAAGCAGCAGGTCACGTCCTCCAGCCGACGCTGCGCTTGCAACAGTTGGGCAAAGCCGACCAGGACCTGGTCGGCGAAATCGTGGCCGTGCCTATCATTCACCAACTTGAACGTGTCCAGGTCAATCATCGCTGCCGAGACCGGACGCTATGGTCTTGAGACAAACGTCCCCTCGGCACGGGCCGGACGGGGGTCTGTGGGGGATTGGTCCTATAAGTGCTCCGCCTCCCATTCGTCGATCGTCATCAGCGCGACCTGCCGCTCGGCGATCATCCCTTCGACGCTGGCGGGGTCCTTGAACCCGACGCCCGTGACCAGTGCCACGACCACGTCTTCGGCGCCGAGGAGTCCCTCATCGACGGCGCGGGCCACGCCCGCGGTCGCCGTCGCCCCGGCCGGCTCGGCGAAGATGCCCTCCTCGGCCGCCAGGCGGCGCTGGGCGAGGTAGACCTCCTCGTCGGTGGGTAGCTGCCCCGACCCGCCGCAGGCCCGGACCGCCCGCACCACGTCGTGCCCGTCGTTGATACTGCCCATCTGCAACCCGCTCACGGTCGTGGTCGACTGGCACGGGACCGCGTGGTCCAGCCCCTCGCGGATCGGCCCCGCCGTCGTCGGGCAACCGGCCGGTTGGACGCAGTGAACCCGCGGCACCGAGTCGATCTCACCCGACGCGTGCATCTGCTCGAACGCCCGGCAGACGGCCAATGCCAGCCCGCCTCCGCCCGTCTGGCAAAACACGTGGCCGACCCGACCGTCAAGCTGTTCGGCCAGCTCGTAGCCGATCGACTGTACCGCCCCCATCGCCTCGGGGTTGAACCGGTAGGCGGAGATGGCCAGGAGGACCTCAGGACGCTCGGCCTGCCGCGCGAGCCCGGCCGCCACACGCTCGTTGACCTCGGGATCGGAACCGAAGTCGACGATACGCGTCAGATGCGCACCGTGCGCCAGCATCTGGATCAGCTTGCCCTCGGGTGCCTCTGTGACGATGGCCAATTCACACCGCAGCCCCGCACGGGCACAATACGCGCTCAGGGCCGCGCCCGCGTTCCCGCTGCTCGTGCCGACGGCCGTCGTCTGCCCGTTCTGACGCATCCACGAGACGGCCGCACACGCCCACCGGTCCTTGTACGACCCGGTCGGCAGCATCGAGTCGAGCTTGAAATGCAAACGCTTCAGCCCGAGCGCCGGCCCGATCCGCACGCTCGGCACCAGCGGCGTATCGCCCTCACCCAATGAGACGATGTGCCGTTCCTCCGGTCCGACGAACCGATCGATGAACCGCCATAGACTCACGTGGATGCTCCCAGTCTCCCGGCGGAACCTTAGACGCTCCACCCACCGCTCCTTCACGGCCGCGGCTCGGATTGGCACGCGCCCCATTCTCTATCACTCGACGTAGCCCAGGTCGCGCAGCCGTTCGGTGACCTGCGCCACTTCTTCTTCGGACAGGCCGGAGTCGGCCTGCCTTGCCGCCACCGTCGGCGGGGACGGGCTCGGCGGGCCGACGTCGTACCGGAACCCCTCGCCCAGCCACCCCGTCAGCACCTTGCCGTCCATGTCGCTGGGCACGGGCACCTGCATCAGCGCCAGCACCGTGGGCGCTACGTCGATCAGGCGCGCATCGTTGCGCCGGACACCGCAATCGGCAAACACATCGCCGCGCGCAATGCACGTTCCCCAGCGGATGTGCTCCCCGGACCGGGCGAAGATCCGCGACTCGTCGACGTTGTCAACGACGGGCCCGACCACGCCCGCGTCGAACTTGTAGTCGCCTCCCAGCAGGAACACGATGTCGGGCGCCCGATCGGCGTGGGGACCTTGATACAGCTCCTCCCGCCGCCACGCCGCCTCGCAGATCGGTTCGCCGTTGGCCGGGTCGCGAAGCGCGGTCAGCGCTTCGATGATCTCGTCGCGCAGCCGCTCGTAGGCCGGTCCCGGCTCGACCGTCCCCTGTGCCTGCCGGCCACGCAGGTTGACGACGATGCTGCCGCAGCACTCGCCGAACGCGTACCCGTACGCCTGCGTCCGCGACACGTCGAACGGATACGGTTTCGGTTGGCTTAGTTGAGGCGTCGTGTACGGCCGCCATCGAACCCGACGCACGGTGTCGACCACGCCCTCGGGCAGCATGGCGCGGATGTAGCTGGTGGCCAGCGGCACCGCCTGTCGCCGCCAGGCCAACCGACGATTCCGGTCCAGCCGTATCCGCCGCGCCGCCATGCGCTCAGGCGTGTCCGGCAGGTCGCGCAACGGCGGCGGCACGGGCCGGTCCGTCGCCTCCTTTGGATCGAATGGCGTCAGCCAGCCCTGTTGCAGCAACCAGTGATTCACCCTGAACAACCGGGTGGCCTCGCGACCCGCACCGTGATCGCTGACCAGCATCATCGGCACGTCCGTCGGCACCACGTCGAGCAACCGCGCGATCAGACGATCGACCATCCGGTAGCCACGCAGCACGACCTGGCCGAACGTCCGCCGCT
>CAYOGX010000917.1:0-2761 GCA_964403235.1 uncultured Planctomycetales bacterium
CTCCTGTTCGGGATAGGGCTTGAGCTGCACCTGTCTGCCCTCAAGCACCGCGCGGTTCAGGTCACCTTGGTTGGATGCGGCGCAGTGGTTGTCTGCACATCGGTCGGATGGGTGGTGGGGTTGCTGTTCGGCCTGTCGGCGCCCGTGGCGCTCGCCGTGGCGATGGCCATGGCCCTGTCCTCAACCGCGGTGGTCCTACGCGTGCTGGCGCAACGGCGGGAGCTTCACCGCATCGTCGGCCGGTTGGCGTTCGCGACGCTCGTCATCCAGGACCTGGCGGTTCTGGGCATGCTCGGACTTCTGCCTTTGCTGGCCCGATGGGCGCATGGCGGACCGGATCCGGCCACGGGCGTCGGGTGGGAGCCGTTCATCATCAAGGCCGTCCTTCGCCTGGCCGGTGTCACGGCACTGGCGGTTTTCGGCCGGCTGGTCTTTCCGCGATTGATCCGTGAGTCCACGCGTGCCCGATCGCCTGAGGTCCTCATGATCGTCGGTGTGGCCATGGCCACCGCGACCGCGCTGGCGACACAGGCGTTGGGGTTCAGCCTGGAAATGGGCGCGTTCTTGGCCGGCTTCCTCCTGGCCGGTACGCACTTTCGCTACCAGTTGGGCGCACAGATCGGTCCGCTGCGCGACGTGTCCATCGCCGTGTTCTTCACAACGGTGGGCATGAAGCTCGATCCGCAGATCGTCATCCGTTTCTGGTGGACGATCCTGCTCTCGTTGTCCCTCGTCGTCTCGCTAAAGGCCGTCCTGATCGGACTGAGCTGCTGGGCATGCGGGGCGACTGGCCGGACCGGCTTGGGGGTTGGGATCTGCCTGGCCCAAGCGGGCGAGTTCAGCCTGCTCCTGCTGGGGGTCGCCCACGATCGGGGACTCCTGAGCGACACGGTGATCGCCGTGGGCATCAGTATCGTGATCCTGTCTCTTGTGCTCACGCCCACCCTGATCGGGGCGCACCGGACGATCGCTCAGGTGGCCGGCGCGCTCGGTCCTGCCCCGTGGATCAGGGGGCCGCTCATCGATCCGCCCGCAGCCGCGGCGTCGGATTCCGACCAGGGCAACGCCCACGTCATCGTCGCCGGCTACGGACCCATGGGCCGGCGGACGGTCGAGAGACTCGAAACCGCGGGCCTGCCGTATACCGTTGTGGAGCTGAATGCACAAACCGTGGCCGACCAGGCTGCCCAAGGCAAACCCTTCCTGTTCGGCGACATCGCCAGCCCGGCGGTTCTCGAGTCGGCCGGCGTCCACGAGGCGAGCGCGCTGGTACTGACCGTGCCTGATGAGGAAGCGGTCTTGCGGGCGTGCACGGCCGCTCGCCATCGAAGGCCCGAGCTGTTCATCGCAGCCAGGATGAACAGCGCCATCCGCAGCGAGGCCGCCAGCCGCGCGGGCGCCACGTACGTCCTCGTCGATGAGCTCGCCGCCGCCGAGGCCATGGTCGACGCCGTCGTCTCAAAGATCACCGGCGGTCGCCCATCAGGCAGCGCCTCATGACACGCCCCGGTAGGGTCAATCGACCTGCACCGTCGGCGGTTCGGTGTAGTTGGCGTAGTGCCCGGCGACGTTGGCCTGTGCGGTGTCGCCCGGGTGGATCAGGACGCGGTAGTTCCAGACGATGGTCTGCCCGGCCTTCCAGGTTTGGCTGCCGTCGTTGGATTTGTCGTTGGTGAAGGCGCTCAGGCCGAACGGGTTGGCCGTCATCAGGCCGTAGTCGCGGACGTGCCACGGCGTGGGATGACGGAAGTTCCCCGGGTGGTCCATGACCGTGATGCCGACGGTCTGGCCGGCGACCGGGCCGACGTAGTCGCACCAGGGGGCGGGCTTGCCCCAGCCCTCGGCCTCCCCGCGGGCGCCGGCGCCGGTGACGAAGTGGCCGTCGCGGTTGCCGTCCATGCTGGTGGCCACGCGGACCGAGCAAATGCCGCCCTCCTTCGTGTCGCCGAACCGGACGTCGCCGTCGGTCAGGACCATCCGGACGGTCAGGTCGAACATCCGCAGCTCGGTGGGGCAGTTGTAGAAGCGGTACGTCCGATGCTCGACGAGCTGTCGCTGGCCGTCGGGCGTCGTCCAATCGATCACGGCCGACAGCCCGCCGCAGACCGGACCGCCGAACACGCTGGTGAACACCCGATGCCGCTGCCAGCCGTGGCCCGCCTGCTCCGACCAGTGATCGACGCCGTTGACGTCGCCCCACGCGACCCAACAACTGCGGTGATGGACGTGGTCGTCGGTTTCGCCGTCGACCTGCCTCATCGGGAAGTGACGCGTGACGCACTCGCCCCGATGGTCGTTGAGCGGGTACAAGATCGGCCGGACCCGTTTGTGTCCGTACCGGTACGCCGTGACCGGCCCGTGTCGGTCCACGATGGCCAGACGGTCCGCGCTGGCCGGCGTGACGGCGACGGGGCGGTCCTCCGCGTCGGACGTCGCGTCGCAGACCTCGAACGTTCTCGACGCACCGGCGTCCATCGCCTCAACCCACCAGACCAAGCGGCCGCGGTCGTCGATTTGACAGGGGACGGGCGTGCGGCTGGTCTGGTCCAGCAACATCGTGGCTGGCGGGCCGTCGGCCAGCGCATCGGGCACGCGGATCGACACGGGCCCTGCGGGACGGTCGTGATCGCCGGCGACAATAAATATGTTCATGCGGGGCTCCTGTCGTCGGGCTCAGTTCGGCATAGCGGCCTTGAGCGTGTCGATGGCGGTTCGGGCGACGGTGTCGGGGTCGGGCTCGTAGATGAAGGGCTCGACGCTG
>CAYOGX010000918.1:0-2760 GCA_964403235.1 uncultured Planctomycetales bacterium
CATACTGGGGCGTGAGGTAATCTCCGATCCGGACGCGGCCTACGAGGTCGTCAAGAAAGCATGCAAGGACAAGTGGGATCTGATCTGGCTTGAGCCTTTCGGGCTCAATAACACGTACACGTTGACCGTGCGCAGAAAGCTGGCTGAGAAACTCGGATTGAGGACGTTCTCCGACCTGGCGGCCCGCGTTAAGGATCAGCGAGGTGAATGACGGGTGTGCCGGCCCTGTGAGATGACGGAAGGTGGACGGACATGTGCGGGATAGTCGGGCTGTGGGGTACGACTGGGGAACAGACCGTTCGCGGCATGATGAAAACGCTTCGCCATCGGGGGCCCGACGCATGCAGCGTGCACGTGACCGAGCATGGTGTCCTGGGACATCAAAGACTCTCGATCATGGACCCCGAAGGGGGCGACCAGCCCATCTACAACGAGCGCGGCAACGCCGCCATCGTCGCCAACGGCGAGATCTACAACTTCCCGAAGCTCAGTGGCATGTTGAAAGCCCATCACGATCTGTCTACCGCCAACGACAGCGAGTCGGCGCTCCATCTTTACGAAGACGTGGCCGAACGTGCCGCTCAGCATCTGGATGGCATGTTCGCCTTTGCCATCGCAGACGTTAACGCACTGTATCTGGCCCGTGATCCCATTGGCATCAAGCCCCTGTACGTCGGCCGGCGAGGTTCGGACCTGTTGTTTGGGTCGGAATTGAAGGCCCTCAACGGGCTAGCAAAAGACGTTAACGAGTTCCCAGCCGGCACGTGGTACCACTCGCGGTTGGGCTTCAACCGCTTCTACGTTGTGCCCGACCATTCGCCCCAGGCCTTGTCCGTCGAAGCGCATGCCCGCCGCATTCGCGAAACGCTCGAGCGAGCCGTCGTCAAACGTCTCATGAGCGACGTGCCCGTTGGGGCGTTCTTGTCCGGAGGGCTGGACAGCAGCATCATCGCCGCACTCGCCAAGCGACACCTCGGTGAATTACACACGTTCTCGGTTGGCGTCGAAGGCAGCCGCGACCTACAGGCCGCACGCCGCGTGTCGGAGCACCTGAATACGGTTCATCATGAGTACGTACTCACCGAGCGCGAAGTGCGGGACAGCCTGCCGGAGATCATCTACTACCTCGAAAGCTATGATCAGGACCTGGTGCGCAGCGCGATCCCCTGCTATTTCACGTCCAGGCTGGCGGCCAAGCACGTCAAGGTGATCCTCACGGGGGAAGGGGCCGACGAGCTGTTTGCAGGCTACACGTATTACCGCAACATCACAGATCCAACGGATCTTCACCGGGAGCTCCGCCGAAGCGTCTGTTCGCTGCACAACGTCAATTTGCAGCGCGTGGATCGCCTGACGATGGCCCATTCGCTCGAAGGCCGCGTTCCGTTTCTCGATACAGAGCTGATCGACATCGCCCAACGCGTCCCACCGCACTTAAAGATCTACCGCGAGGACCGTGGCCAGTTGATCGAGAAATGGATCCTCCGCAAGGCGTGCGAGGATCTGTTGCCCACTGAGATCGTCTGGCGAGACAAGGAGCAATTCGACGAAGGCAGCGGGGCCCTTGATATCGTCGACGCGGGGTTTGATCACATCCTGGCACCTCGACAGGCCGCCGACTACGTGGCCAAGCACGCGTCCGCTGCCTTGAGAAGTCCCGAGGAGTGTGTCTATCACAAGTTGTTGTCTGAGGCCTATTCGGGTTCGGAGGTCGTTCTCGGGAACGTAGCGAGGTGGTCATTTCGGGAGGAGCCGGCACCGTAGATCACACCGAGTTTGTCAACCGGCGCTCGCTTAGGTAGCGAGGGTCAGCGGAAGCGAGAAGACGGGAGTGTACGATGGCAGGTGTTGCAGGGATTCTGGGAAACGGAACCGAGTCGCGCACGGTGCGACGCATGCTTCAGGCGATCGAGCACCGTGGGCCAGACACTCTCAGGATGCATCAGGCGGAGCAGTTCTGCGGGGGTGTTCGTGCCTCGGAGCTGTCCGCTCATCGAGGCGACGGTTTTGCTCAGGACGACGGCATCACCGTTCTGTTTGACGGCGACATATACAACGCGCGGGACAACGGAGAATCGGACGCGGGCGTGGCCTTGAAACTCTACAAACAATACGGCCGAACCTTCGCGTCGCATCTTCAAGGCGTCTTCGCTTGTGGGGTCTGCGATGGCCAAGGCGTGCTGCTCGCCCGTGACGCCGTCGGCGTGCGCCCAATGTACTGGGCGACCACGGGTGGCGGTGACCTGTACTTCGCCTCCGAGGCCAAGGCGTTAGTCGGATTGGTCCAAGACGTGGCTGAACTGCCACCCGCCACGACCTATTCGAGCCTGACGGGCCTGGCAGGCTATCTACCGCACTATCCTCCCGTTCAAATGAACGAGACCTTTGCCAACGCCGCCAAGACGCTTCGCGCTGCTCTGATGCGCGCTGTCGCTCGAAGGCTCGAAGACGGCGCCGTCGGTGCCTGCCTGCTCAGCGGCGGGCTGGACAGTTCGATCATCGCAGCAGCAGCCAGGGAGCTTGGCGCCGACATCCCACTGGTCACGGTCGGCATGAAGGGCGCTCCAGACGTCGAGAACGCCCGTTTGATGGCCAAGCACCTAGGAATGAGGCACCATGTGCATCTCTATAATGCCGATCAGGTCTTTGATTCCGTCCCGCGGGCCGTTTGGGCGCTCGAGTCCTTCGACGAGGACTGCGTCAGCGGGGCGATCTCCAACCTCTTCGCCTCAAGCAAGGCACGAGAATTCACCAACTGCA
>CAYOGX010000919.1:0-2759 GCA_964403235.1 uncultured Planctomycetales bacterium
CACTGGCAGTGGTTGTAGTAGTCCATCTGCGCGAAGTTGTACTGCTGCACCTTCGAATCGTCGCCCATCCGTTTGAGCATCCGCTCGGTGACGATGTCGAGAACGTCCGGGTTCGTCAGACAGAGCTGCGTCTCGGTGCCGACGCGGACGCCGCCGATCTCGGAGAAGTACTCCGGGTGCGTCTCGAAGAACTCGCTCGGGCTGACGTAGCCAAAGCAGCTGTGAAACGTGCCGCGACGGGCGTAGCCGACGCCCTGCGGATGGTCGGCGCTCTGGCCGTTGCGGTTCAGACGCTGCCGCGCCCAGAAGATCGAATCGCGCCCCGGCCAGCGATAGGGCACGCAGCGGATCAGGATCGCGGGTTGGCCGATGCGGTCGATCCTCGGCAGCGACAGGGCCTTCGTCTTCGGCGTCTTGGTGACCCCGGGCGCGTACCACCGCACTCCAACGTAGTCTTCAAGAAGCTCGTATGCGCCGTAGAGCGTTCCAACCTCGGCCGTGCCGGCGATGACGACGTGCGGCGGCACGGTACGGATCGCATAGCCCTGCTGGCCAAGCTGCTTGCGTTTCGGATCGACGCCGAGCTTCTTCGCGAGGGCCCCGCACCCGAGCACGATCATCGGCGCGTCGCCCCGCGGCGCGCCCGCTACGATCGGCAGCTTCGCACCGGTGCAGGCCTCGACGTGCGACTGTAGCTCCTGCGCGGCGAACTGCTCCGACGGACTTGCCCCGTCCTGCAGGACGATCTGATGCGACGATTGACCGTCCTTGGCCAACATAACGGCTGACGCCGCCAAGGCGCGTGCGGCTAAGAGCCCGGCGACGGCCACCGTAAGACCCAATGTGCGCGCGGTCGAATACACGGTTCTTCCCCTTTGTCTGGGCGGTCTCCTAGAATCGAGCAAGGAGACACGGCCTCTTGCACCGCGCATTCTAGTGCGCCCGGGACGCGTCCGTTTGTCAGATGTTGTCGGTGGTTGTAGGAAGCGTACCTCAGATGCAGCGCGGGTTGGTTGACCCACTCTCTGTTGACCCAACATGCCCCATTTCCCTCCCGTCAATGAACCAGCCTGTTGAACCGGATACTCAGGTCAAGCGAAGACGGCCTATCAAGACGCCGTTTGCGCACGTTCGCTCGCTGCAGCGTGTCGATCTTGCTCCTGCCGATGCTCGGCTCCCGTCTCTCTGGCCCAAGTCTGAAGTGGGCCTGCCGAGCCGTCAACACAGAACGACCCGAACCAGCGACCTGCGGAGGGCACACCAGGCACGGATGTCGAAGTCACCTTGAAGCTGGTACTATTGCCTCGGGCGGATCACCTTGAAGTACTGGCTTCTTGGCCTTATTCAGGAGAACCGACCGATGGGGCAAGGGTGGCGAATGATCGGGACTACGGTGCCTTCTCAGACAGGCATACTTTCCGAGAGGCAGTTTGTCACACTGTGTGCTCTGCTGGTTCCAATGTGGGTTGTACAAGTCTCTCATGGTGCGCTTATGGATCTCGCGAAGGCCGTTGTGGTGGTGCCGCCGAATCTCTCGAAGCCCGAGCAGCAGTCGGCGCGGATGTTGGTGGAGGAAGTCGAGAAGCGCGCCCAGGTCCGTTGGCCACAATCCGATGCCAAGCCGGCTGACACGACGCCCGTTGTCGCCGTGGGTCAGGGCTCTGCCCTCAAGGCGCTCATGGGCGATCATGCGCACGCCTTGCCCCTCGGGGCCGACGGGGCAGGCGCCGATGGGTATCGGATTCGCGTTGCGAAGGGCGCCCGGCCCGTGGTATGGGTAATCGGCAACGACGCACGCGGCGTGCTGTTTGGGGTCGGCCGGTTGCTGCGGGAGCTGCGAATGGCGAAGGGTCGCGTGGCCGTCCCGGATGACTTGAACGTGGAGACGTCGCCCAAGTACGCGCTCCGCGGACATCAACTCGGATACCGCCCGAAGACAAACTCGTATGACGCATGGACCGTGCCGATGTGGGAGCAGTACATCCGCGATCTGGTCGTGTTCGGCGCCAACGCCGTCGAACTGATCCCGCCGCGTTCGGACGACGCCGCGACGAGCCCGCACTTCCCGCTGCCTCAGATGCAGATGATGATCGAGATGTCGCGCTTGCTGGACTCGTATGGGTTGGACGTCTGGATCTGGTATCCGGCCTTGGACGCGGACTACTCGAAGCCAGAAACGGTCGAGTTCGCCTTGAAGGAATGGGGGGGAGTATTCGAGAAACTGCCTCGAATCGACGCGGTATTCGTTCCCGGGGGTGATCCGGGACACACGCATCCGAAGCACCTGATGCCGTTGTTGGCCAAGCAGACGAAGGTGCTCCGGCGCCACCATCCCAAGGCCGAGATGTGGGTTGCGCCACAGGGCTTCAATGCGGAATGGCTACAGAGCTTCTACGGCATTCTGAGCAAGGAGCAACCCGAGTGGCTTACGGGCATCGTGTTCGGCCCCCAAGTCCGGGTGCCCTTGCCCGAGCTGCGAGCTGCCATCCCGAAAAAGTATCCTATCCGCCGGTACCCGGACATCACACACAGCCGTCAGTGCCAGTACCCCGTGCCGGATTGGGATCTGGCGTATGCGCTCACCGAAGCCCGGGAGGTGATCAATCCCAGGCCGACGGGCCACGCAACGATCTTCCGGCTCCTCCAACAGCACGCCGTCGGGTTCATCACCTACTCGGAGGGATCGAACGATGACGTGAACAAGGCCGTCTGGAGCGGCATGGGGTGGGATCCGGAGACCCCGGTGATCGACATCCTGC
>CAYOGX010000920.1:0-2754 GCA_964403235.1 uncultured Planctomycetales bacterium
CGCCGGCCATCAGGATCGCCGGGGTAATCACGCGGCGTTCCTCGTCACCGAAGCGCCCGTCCGTCGCACCGGGCGGGTTCAAGCTGCACACCCCGATCCGCGGGTTGTCGATGCCGAACCAGACACGCAACGCCTCGTTCAACCGGTCGATCGGATGAAACACCACGCCGATAGCGAACCGATGCCACAGTGCGAACAGGGGTTCCTGGTCGCTGGCCAGCGCGACCCGCAACGGCCCGCCGATCAGCATCTGCGTGATTCCCCGGACCCGGAACGCGTCGGCCAGCATGGCCGCCGTGGACCTGAACCGGACCCCCGCGTGCCGCCAGCTTTCCAGGGAGATGGGGGCGGTCACCAATGCATCGAGCATGCCGTCGCGGCATCGGGCGACGGCCTCGCCCAGAAACCGCAGCGACGCCTCGCCCCCCTGCCGCGTCGGATGCCGAAGCGGCGTAGGGAACAGCGCGTACTCGTCGAAATCCGCGACCACCACGCCGGTCTCGACGCGGCCGACGGCCTCATGCGGACGGCGGAACCAGAACGGCGAGACCTCCGCCCGGTCGGCGGCGTAGCTGATGGCCTCGTGCAGCCCGTAGATGATGAAGCGTCCTTGCTGACGCAGATCAGCGTCGTCCAGCGCGCGGACGATCAGCTCCGCCCCGATCCCAGCAGGGTCGCCCATCGCGATGCCCACCATCGGCCGGCGTTGCGGGGCAGGGCCCCACACGGACGAGATGTCTGGTCGGACCGTCATGGTCTGCATCGAGTCCTCGGCTGGATGAACCCGCCCCCGGGTCAGGCGAACCCGTTGTCGATCAACTGCTCCATCGTCAGTCCGCGCGGCCCCGGAGGCGCGTCGGCTGAACCGCCGCCGGTCCGGGCCTCCAACTGTCGAATCACGATTCGAGCGATCAGGTCGGTCTCGATGTTGACCCGATCCTCCACGCGGCGGCGGCCCAACGTCGTCCGTTCGAGCGTGGTCGGGATCACCGCCACACTGATCTGGCGATCGGTCACATCGACGAGCGTCAGGCTGATCCCGTCGATGGCCACCGATCCCTTGACGACCATGTAGCGCATCAGTTCGGCGGGCGGCTCGCACCAGAAGCGCCATTGGCCGCCGCCGGTCTCGATCCGGGTGACCCGGGCCACGCCGTCGATGTGGCCCTGGACGAAATGCCCGTCGACGGCGGCACCGACCCGCAACGACCGCTCCACATTCACGCCGTCGCCGGGCCGAAGCTCGCCCAGGGTGCTCCGCCCGACGGTCTCCGCCACCACGTCAAAGGTGGCGGCCGACCCGTCCATGCAGGCAACCGTCAGACAGGCCCCGTTGACGGCCACGCTCGCACCGGTCTCGAGCCCGTCGGCCACGTCGCCCAGCTCGAGCACCAACTGCAAGCCGGTGGGCACGCGGCGAACGGACCGCACGGTTGCGACGGATTCAATGATGCCTGTAAACACCTTTATTCCCGAAACTTACATCCAAACATCCCCACAAGTGACACCCTGATCGTACGGTTCGGCGCCGCGCGTGTCAAGCCGTCCCGGGGCCGATCGCGAGACCCCAGGGCGTCGCGATGGCCGGGCACCCACGTCAGGGGAGAAAACCGAAGGTGAGTTGGCCGTCAGGTGGGGAGGGCACGACGACGCGAGCGGCACGTCGCACGCGTCGTTTGGGCATCGCCCCGGCCACGAAGCGGTCGAGGTCCTGGAAATCCCAGTCCTCGCGGGCCACGGGGCTGCCGGCCTCGTCCCGGACGGCCGCACCGTAGCCCTCGACCAGAATGCGTGTCGCGAACCGGTCGCACATCGACTCCTTCTGGCGGGTGTTCCGCCGAGCCCGCTTGATCAGCCAATGAAAGTACTCGTGCAGGAACACGAACAGCGCCAGTTGGCAGCCGTCCGTCGCCTCGACCGTGTAGATCTCCTTCCACCAGT
Source organism: uncultured Planctomycetales bacterium (assembly GCA_964403235.1). Taxonomy (GTDB): domain Bacteria; phylum Planctomycetota; class Phycisphaerae; order UBA1845; family JAFGLZ01; genus JAFGLZ01. The sequence continues at coordinate 1,942 of CAYOGX010000920.1, forward strand.
ACCGGCGATTCGACTGCGATCGGGCGATGTGCGTCCGAATTGCGTAGGGATACCGGTTCTGCCGACCGATGTTGACGTAGATCTGATGCCGACCGTAGTAGCACGTTCCCGAGAACTCCGCCCCACGGCTGTAGCGGACCCAGACGCTCAGCCGATCATTCGGCCAGGGCTCGGCGTGCCGACGGAACATGCGTTCGAGTCGGTCGGAATCCAGCGACGTAGTGTTACGGAGTTTCATGCGGTCCCTCGCCGGCAGGCAGCGTCCGTGCACCGGACATCAAACCGCAACGTGACCCCGCTGTCAACACGGATGAAGACAGACGTGGCTGGGGGAAGGGGCGACAGCGGCAGGGGGCGAGGCGTCGGCGTACGTTCTGTCTGCCGGTCTTGACATCGCCTGGCCGCCGTTCGATCTTGGACCTTGACGCTTGCGTTCGGGCAGCACATGCCTCGCCGATCGCTAGTTGCGCTCGTCCGACCGATCGCAGGCGTGCCGGGGAACAACTGTGCTCGGTCCCGAGACCCTGACCGCCCTGATGGCCGTGGCCACCATCGTTGGACCGGTAGGCCCTCGTTGGCCGGCGGGGATCGCGCAACCCGGTCGACAGGGAACCGCAGACGTTTCGGCGACGAGGGGGGCGTCACCCACCGACAGTCAGCCGACGGGCAGGCCCAACCTCCTCGTCGCGGACGGCTCGTTCGAGCTGGGCCAGCCCGATTGGTGTCGGTGGCGCGGGACGTCTGATGACCTAAGCACGGGGCTGACGCTCGACGCCGCCCAGGCCGACCGCGGGCGGGCGAGCGCCCGATGCC
>CAYOGX010000921.1:0-2743 GCA_964403235.1 uncultured Planctomycetales bacterium
CTGGCCGATCCGCGAGCGGTGGTCTTCCGGCGCCCACAAGACCTGGAAGCGATCAGGGGGATCGGGCCCAAAAAGGCCGCCACGATGGGGAAAATGCTGTTTTTCTCGGACCAATGACAGCGGCGTTCCCTTGTAACATCTTTTAGATGGATGACTTATCCCAAGTCGGGCGCGCCCTTGATTTTCGCAGTTTGCGGTTGACACCTTTGGAGGCTTGAGGTTAAATACGTGCACTGGGGTGGTTCCCCCCCGGCGTGTCGGTTTCCCCCCCGGCTGACTCGCCACCCGCCCCAGTACTTTTTTGCGCATCGCCAATCCCCAAGTCGCCTCGACGACAGGGCACCCGCGGGCTCGTTGTGTGGTGATGGCGCACGCTGAACGGAAGGGGTTGGCAGCAACGGCGTTCGGAGGCTGCGTTCTCAGCGGCGGGTCACGGCCGGGGGAGGGGCCGGTTGTCGTCTTGATCCTTGAGCTTCTGCTTGCGATACCACGCCCATATCGGTATGCCCACCAGGGCAAAAGCCAAGCCCGCAATGACGAGGAATTCTCTGGGGCCGATGCTCGGCGCGCAGCAGAAAAAGGCCAACACCGCTGACAATCAAGCCTCCTTGGGGATCGTGGCGGCGGGGTTTCGCGCTCCGGCTTCTCTGGCCAGCTCGCGTACTGGACGAATCACAATGCTCCGTGCAAGACCGTCGGTTCGCGTGTCCGGTTCTTCAGCCGGATGCGGTGCCGTCAGAAGTCCTTCGGTCGGTCGGTCGATGGGTCCATTGCGCGCCGCAACGATTACGGCGAACGCTGGCGCCGACTGCTCGTCAACCTTCGGTGGTCTGACGTCGACGAGGTCCTCGGCAGCCAAATACGTCCTGAGCATGCTGGCCAGGTAGATCACGCATGCCAGCCCGAAGGCCCAACCCACAACCACCAACACGACGCCCGCCCAGGGGAGGATACCCCCGGAATCGGGTCTCTGCGAGATGGACGCCTGCGGTCCCTTTGTGTCGGAAGGGGTCTGCATTTCCGGTTTTTCAGCCGGCTGCGGCGGCGCGGGAGTCGGCGCGGTCGGTGCCTCACTGGCGGTGTGCGTTTCCGGTTCTTCCGTCGGCTCCGGCGCTGTGGGAGTCGGCACGGACCGAGCGTTACTGCCGGGTGGGAGATCGAAACCGCCGGAGGGCCCCTCGCTCCCGAATGGCAGGACGCGGTTCTTTCCCTGCTGTTTGGCCGCTATCAGCGCGGCGTCGGCACGGACGATCAGTTCCTCGGCACTGCTCGCCTCCCAAGGGTAGGTGGCCAGGCCGCCGCTGATCGTCAGTCGACCGCAGGCGTCTGGGCCCAGACTGCGAAACTGATGTCTCAACAGGGCGTCGCGAAACCGATCGGTCACCGTCAGCGGATCGGTAGGGTGCTTCGACCCGACCACGCGCGGTTCGTCGGCGTCCCAGAAGACGACGGCGAACTCATCACCGCCGAACCGGACCACGGCGTCGTGGCTGCGACAGCACTGTTGCATGAGCTGCCCGATCCCTCGAATGATCTCGTCGCCGGCGGCGTGCCCGTAGGTGTCGTTGTAGTACTTGAAGTTGTCCACGTCGAACAGCAGCAGCGTGACGCGGAACTGTTCCCGGGCTGCACGCTCTAGGATCTCCGGCAAGAATTGATCGAGGTAGCGCCGGTTCCGCAACCCACTGACCCAGTCCTGTGATTCGCGATGACGGGCGGCGAGGGCGCTCGAGAACAGCCGGACGTAGTTGTGAAACCTCTCGATCTGTCCGGCATCGTGAGCGCCGTCACAAGGGGGGCCCAGAACGAGTTGGCCGACGGCCTGGTTCTCGACCATCAGGTGTCCCACCACGTTGGGTGAGGTCACGGGGCGTCCTGCTTGGACGGCATGGCCGTAGGCGGAGATCTCGACCCCCTCGGCCAGCAGGGCCCGGCGGGCCAGGTCGGCCATCCGTTCCAGGACCCCGCCCAACCCCGTGTCCAGACCGGCGAGCACGTCGCCCAGTCGGGCAAGCTCGTCGGGACGGACGCTCTCGGTGGGTTGTGCCATCTGGACGGTTGACGCCGCCTCGGCGGTTAACGCCACCTCATTGGTTGGCACCACCTCGGCGGTACGCGCGTCTTGTCGATTCCCCCGCAGGCCGAGCGCCGCGTCGAGGTCTTCCTGTAACGGCGGATAGATCACGTAGTCGTCCGCCCCCGCCAGGAGGAGTCGACGGGCAAGCGGCTCGACGTGGGGAGGACAACACAATATGATCGGGACACTGCTGTCCGCGGCGGTCCGCAGTCCCGCGACGGCGGCGTCGAGTCGGCGCGGCCCGTGCTCGATGCCCGCCATGACGGCGCGAACGCCCGGTTCGGCCACCAGGCTGATGCCGGCCAGGAAGCTTTCGGCCGTCACCACCTCCCACGAGGCGTCGTGAGCGCGAATCCCCTCCGCCAGCCGACCGGGTGCGGCCACCACGACGACGCGCTGACGGGAAGAACTGGGGTCAAGCACTCTCATTGTCGGCGGCGTCTCCTGGGTGTTCCGACAGATGGAGCTCGGACAAGAGGGCATCGACCTCTTGCGGGCTCAACAACGCTTTGGGCAGCGGCTGCGCTGATGCGTCTTCGCTCTTCGGCATGTCGACGTTGACCTCGTCGGCCTCGGCGCGGGCGTTCGCACGTGGCGGGATACGTCGGGCTGCGTTCGCAGCCGGTTCCCACGGTGTTGGTATCTTCGTGGTACGGCCCGGGGCGG
>CAYOGX010000922.1:0-2741 GCA_964403235.1 uncultured Planctomycetales bacterium
CGTCCTCATCCCCCACAGCCACTTCCACATGAAGGGCTTCACCGTGCCGGCGGCGATTGTGCTCATGCCCCGGGTCCTTCGGGCGACGCGGGACTATTTCGGTCGGCTCGGTCGCGGCGAGATCCGCCGGACGAGGTGACCCGGGCGAGGTCGACTGCCACGTCACGCGCGATCAGGTCCATCTTGTTGGGTGGGGTGGTGGGCTTGGCGGGGTGCATGATTCCCCGTCGTCCGCCGCCGCCGGACGATACGGTCCCGTTCGAGGGAGCCATTGTCGTTCGACCGGAGGACGATGCACCCGTCAAAGGCGACCCGTCCAGCGCGACACGGCCTCAGACGGACGTCCCGGTCGATCGGTTCATCATCGGGCAGATCAAGCAGGTCGAGTCGCAGCTACCCAAGACGGTTCGCCTCGGTAGGCCCCAGATGCTGTGGTTCCCCGGCGAGCCGGGCCGGCGCGAGGGCGTGGCGGTCGTGTTTCTGGCCAGGAGCGACGTCTACGTCCAGCCGCCGAAACGGCCGCTCCGGGGTAACACGAGGAGACTCCTGGCGGACCTGATGGGATCCGTGGGCGGGCGCGTCATGCACGAGCATCGCGTCCCCCAAGACGCCACCAGTCAGGTCGAGGCGTCGGGGCGCTCGTTGGCGCAGGGGGCTTACGCCGTGTTGGAGTCGGTCGGACTGACCGGCCGGATCCAGAACGCCAACCGGTGGGTCATCGGATCGTTCCGGGAGTCGGACGATCCGGTGGACGCCTTCCGCCCGATGTTCGACCGGCTGTGGGAGGCGTGCGAGTCGCTGCGTGAGTCGGAACCCGTTTTGGTGATCGGGCCGCAGGTCCTCAATGAGGATGACCTGCGGTTGCGGCGGTTGTACCGCCGCGCCGGTCGGCAGGTCGATTGGCCCACCTATGGCGGCAGCGCGCCGGACCCGGGGCTGGCGTTAAGTCCCAAGCTGGGCCAGCCGTGACGCGAATCGCGACCGTCGGGCAGCAAGCCGTCAAGACGGACTGGAATTCTCGCGGGCCGGCAGGCCGACATTGCGGTCGCATGCCGATAATAGTATTCAGGCTCGGCGGGTGGTCCAGGGTGCGCGGTGACGGCCCGCCTTGTCGCCATCGCCAGCAGAGGGAGGTCTTACGGTGCCGCGGGGGTCGAGTTCTTTACGCGTGGGGGTCGGCTGCCTGCTGGCCCTGGGCCTGGTGGTGATGGTCGTCGTCGGGTGTCCGGATACACGCCTGATCTTCACGCAGACGGTCAAGGGCACGCCTCAGACGTTTCTGTTAACGGCCCGTGAATGCACGTGGGCCAATGCGGCCGAGGGCGGGGCCTGTCTGGCCCTGAGGTATCAGTGGGACACGCACGCGGGGCAGTTCATCCTCCAGGGCGTCCGTAGTAGTTACGTTCGCCTGGTCATCCGTCTGCCCGAGCCGCTGGCCGGGCCCGGCGATGGCGGGGACTACGAGCTCAGGCCGGGAATGGTCCAGGCCTACGACGACGGCACCGATCGCGGCATCTGCTACACCGGCGGGCCCGGACGCGTCTCGGTTCGTTGCGACCAGGACAACAAAGTCACCGGATCCTTCGAGGTGACGTGCCGCGGGTTTTTGCCCGGGCGCGAGAAGACCAGCCGGTTCAGTGATGACTACGTCCTGCGTGCCCGGTTTGTGGCCCGTCCCGACGCCGCGGCCACGCTGAGTACGGCCGCCGACGTCGGCTGGTTCTTCGTGACGCCCGAACGCCGGCCGGTGCCGGCGACCAGACCCGCCCGCCGGTCCGGTCCGTGATCGACGAGACCGTCCGATAACCCCACAGCCCACGACGGTTCGGGCCGCCCGAAGGCAAGTCGGTCCTGCCAACTGCCGATAACTGTCCTAGCGACGAATCCCCTACGCCTGTCGAGGGACTCCCGGGCCCATGCAGACCGCCCCGCTCGTCTACCAACCCCCGTCGGCTGCCGGTTGGCTCCGCCGAGAGGCGGCCACGGCCCGCACCATGGTCGGCGAGCTGGTCCGCTACCGAGAGCTGCTGGTCAGCCTGACCGTCCGCGAGATCCGCGTTCGCTACAAGCAGTCGGTGCTGGGCGTGGCGTGGGCGCTGTTCCTGCCGCTGACGATGATGCTGATCTTCACGTTCGTCTTCACCCGGGCCATCCCGGTGACGCGGCTCATCGAGATCTCGATGCCCTATGCCGTCTTCGCCTACATCGGGCTGCTGCCGTGGATCTTCTTCGCGACCAGCCTGACCCAGGCGGTCAACAGCTTGGTGGCCAACGCCACCCTCGTCACCAAGATCTACTTCCCCCGCGAGATGTTCCCCTTCGCCAGCGTGGCCAGCGCGCTGGTCGACTTTCTCATCGGCATCGCCGTGCTGGTCGGGCTGGTGGTGTACTTCCACGTTGCGCCCGATCAGTCCGGGGCCACGGTCAACCAGGGGGGGCAGACCATCCCTGGGGACTGGACGTTCGCGTTTCACCCGACCCTGTTGCTCGTGCCCGTCGTGCTTAGCGTCCAGATCGTCCTGACGCTGGGGTTGGCGATGCTCCTGTCGATGGCCAACCTGTTTTACCGGGATGTGCGATACGTCTTCTCCGTGGCCATTCAGTTGTGGATGTTCCTGACCAACGTGATCTACCCGCTCCCGACGGAGAGCCTCGTCGTGTGCCTCAACCCGATGACGCCGATCATCGCGGCTTATCGCAACCTGGTCATAGAGGGCCGGCTGCCCGACGCGGGCCCGTCG
>CAYOGX010000923.1:0-2738 GCA_964403235.1 uncultured Planctomycetales bacterium
GGCGGCGTAGCCGTCGGCCTGGTCGAGGAGCCAGGGGGCCAGGATCGTCCCGGTCAGAAGTAGGGCCACCGCGCAGCCCACCATCAGGGCCTGTCCGGCGGCCGGGGCGCGGACGACCGGCTGGCCGTCGTCCTCGAAGAACATCACCCAGACCAATCGGGCGTAGTAGTACAGGCTGAACAGCGTATTGACCACGGCTACCACGACCAGCCACCACAGATCGGCCTCGCCCAGCGCCCAGAGCAGCTTGAACTTGGCGATGAACCCGCCGAAGGGCGGCAGCCCGATCAGCGAGAACAGACACCCGGCCATCGCGACCGCCAGCCAGGGCGCGCGGCGTCGCAGGCCGCGGAACGCGTCGGACGATTCGGACCCTGTCGCCCAGTACACCAACGCCACACAGCCGAACGCGCCAAGATTCATGAACAGATAGACGATCAGGTAGGCCACCACCGCGGCGATGCCGGCGTTGGTCGCGCTGGTGAGGATGGCAGCGGCCATCAACATGTACCCGGCGTGGGCGATGGACGAGTAGGCCAGCATTCGCTTGACGCTGGCCTGGCGGTAGGCGGCCAAGTTGCCGACCGTGCACGTGATGGCGGCGAGGACGCCGATGCCGAGCGTCATCGGCCCGAGCAGGTCCCGCATGACCAGGGCGGTCTCGGCGTCGATGGCCGGATGGCCCAGGCAGAAGACCACGCGAAGCAGCGCAGCCAACCCAGCCCCCTTGCTGGCGACGCTCAGCCAGGTGGTCACCTCGATCGGGGCGCCCTCGAACACGTCCGGACACCAGAAGTGCAGCGGGACGGCCGAGATCTTGAACCCCAACCCGACGCACAGCCCAACCAGCGCGATGGCCAGCAGCGGCGCGTGGACGGCGTCCGGACCGGCCCGACCGATCAGGCCGGCCAACGTCGGGATGTCCAGCGTGCCGTAGCAACCGTACAGCAGCGAACAGCCGTAGATCATCGCCGCCGACGCGACGGCGCCGAACACGACGTACTTGACCGACGCCTCCGCGCCGATCCGATTCCGCTTGAAAAACCCGGCGAGCACGTAGCTGGGCAGCGAGGCCAGCTCCATCGCGATCACGAGCATCAGCAGGTTCGCGGTGCTGACCATCAAGACCATGCCCAGCGCGGAGCCCAACAGTAGGACGAAGAACTCCGGCGAGTCCTCGTCGCGAAACTGGGCGCCGAGGACCCACAGCAGGATCAGGGCGGCCAGGAACAACATCAGCAGCATCTTGAAGAACAGGCTGAAGTGATCGACCACCAGCATGGGCGTGGCCGGCGAGGGCGACAGCCCACCGAACCCGAGCTGGGCGGCCCGGGCAACGCTGAGGGTGGCCAACGCGGTCAGGACGCACCCGATGGCGGCCACCATGGCCGTTACCCGCGCCGCGCGCCACGCGAACAACGGGACGACCAGGACGGCCACGATCGTGCCGACCAGGACGAGCTCGGGCGCGAAGGCGGCCAGGTCGCTCGTCGAGGGCATCCAGAATGTCGAGCCCAACAGGGTCATGTAGTCTGCACCGCTCCTCCGCTTCAATCAGACAGTGTCGAATCCAAGCCGCGACCGTACACTAACCACCCACCGCGGCGGCGTACTGGTTCACGTGGTGGACCAGATGGCCCAGCGTTCCGTTCATGAAGTCGAACAGCGACTGCCTCGGCAACACGCCGAGCACGATCGCCAGGACGGCCATCGGGGTCAGGATGAAGACCTCGCGGGCCGACGCGTCGTTGTCGCGGAACTTGGCGTATTCGGGCTTCTCGGGACCCAGGTAGACCCGCTGGATCAGCCACAGGATGTACCCCGCGGTCAGGACCACGCCGAAGGCGGCCACCACCGCCATGGGCTTGGCCCAGGTCATCCAGGGGTGGATGGCCGCGGCGTTGAACGTGCCCAGCAGCACGTAGACCTCGCCGATGAAACCGCACAGCCCCGGCAGGCCCAACGACGCGAAGAACCCCACCGTCGCCAGCGAGCCGTACACGGGCATGGTCAGCCACAGCCCGCCGAACCGGCCGATCTCCCGATGATGCGCCCGGTCGTAGATCACGCCGACCAAGAAGAAGCACATGGGTGAGGAAATCCCGTGGGCGATGACCTGGAACATCGCGCCCTGGAATCCCTGGTCGGTCATGACGGCCATGCCCAACAGGACGTAGCCCATGTGGCTGATCGAGCTGTAGGCGACCAGCTTCTTGAAGTCGGTCTGCGCCATCGCGCACAGCGCGCCGTAGATGATGTTGATCACGCCCAGCAGGGCCAGCCCGTACGCGCACATGCTGCCCGCGCCGGGTAGGATCGGATAGCTGATCCGCAGCAACCCATACGCACCCATCTTCAGCAGGACGCCCGCCAGGATCATGCTGATGGGCGTGGGGGCCTCAACGTGTGCGTCGGGCAACCACGTGTGGAACGGGAAGACGGGGATCTTGATCGCGAAGCAGACGAACAGGAAGACGAACATCACCATCGGCCAAGACCAGGTCTGGAGCAGGAAGCTGCCGCCGCCGAAGGCCTGTTGGATCTGCGGGTCGGTCGCGAGCCGGACCAGATCGAACGTGCCGGCCCCGCCCAGCACGACGCCCGACTTGAAGTACATCGCCAGCATCACCACCAGCATCAGCACCGACCCGAGCAGGGTGTAGAGGAAGAACTTGATCGCGGCGTATTCCTTCCGAGGCCCTCCCCACACGCCGATGAGGAAGTACATCGGCAGGAGC
>CAYOGX010000924.1:0-2738 GCA_964403235.1 uncultured Planctomycetales bacterium
CCGCCGGCGAACACCATGTTCGTGAACGGCACGGCCGAGGCCGACTTGGGATACAGCCCCACCACCACGTTCGTGCACGAGGCCGGTGCCACGATGCACGTGTTCGGACCCAACGCCTTGAGCGTCCACCGCAACGCGAGCGACAGGCTGCACCCCGGGCACGTGCTGTTGCCCTTGAGCCACAGTTCCTTGTAGGCCTGTCTGGCCAGCGTTTTCGGCGTCAATTTGGTCTTCGTCTGTTCGGGCACGGCTACTCCTTGCGGCCCAGCCACAGGACTTCGTCGTCGAGCTTGCCGGTTCGCGCGACCTCGAGCGCCTTTTCGGCCACGGCGACTTGCTCGTCGACCGAGACGTCCCGGCCGCCCAGACCCGCTATCACCGGTAGGACCTTGGCATCGGCGTGTCCCTGGATGGCCGATCGCACGTCGCCCGCCACGATCCCGCCGCGGACGCCGAAATCGATGTCGCGCTCCATGACCGCCAGCACCTTGAACCGGCGCGCGAGGTCACGCATCTCCTCGATCGGGAATGGCCGGACGAATCGCACCTTGACCGAACCGATCGGCAGCCCGCGATCGCGGCAGACGTTGACGCACGCCTCGGCCTGATCGGCCAGCGTGCCGATCGCCAGCAGGACGGCCTCGGCGCCGTCGGTCCGGTACTCGGCGACCAGGCCGCCGTATCGACGGCCGAACGCCCGTTCAAACGCGTCGACGGCCTCGCCGATCACCGGACGCGCGCGATCGTGCGCCCGTGCGACGTTCGCGCGGATCTCGTAGAAGAACCCCGCATCGGGCATGTTGAGCAGTCCGTGCGAGGTGGGTCGCGACGGGTCCATGAACGTGTGCGGCCAGCCCTCGGGCGGCACGGTCGGCAGGTAGTCGTCGACCTGCCGGTGGTCGGGCATGTCCACCGGGCCGGCCGTGTGCGATTGCGTAAACCCTTCGTGACAGATCAACATCGGCAGGAAGACGCGCTCGTCCTCGCAGATGCGAAACGCCATCAGAACGCTGTCGAAGATCTCCTGGTGGTTGGCGGCGTAGCAGATCATCCACCCGCTGTCGCGGACCGACAGGCTGTCGTGGTGGTCGGCCCAGATGTTCCACGGGGGCGCGATGCCGCGCCCGACGCAGACGTTGACGATGGGCAGTCGCGCGCCGGCGGCCCAGTGAACGGGTTCGGCCATGTACAGCAGGCCCTGGCCGCTGGTCGCCGTAAAGCACCGCGCGCCGGCCAGACTCGCGCCGACCAGGGCGCTCATGACCGAATGCTCGCTCTCCACGCGGATGAACTCGACGGGCATCTCGCCGCTGTCGGCCCAGTCGCCGAGCTTCTCGACGATGGTGGTCTGCGGCGTGATGGGATAGGCGCTGATGACCTGGACGCGGGCGTAGCGCGCCGCCCACGCGGACGCCTCGTTGCCGGTGACGACCCGCGAGGCCGCAGGCAGCATCGGCCGTTCGGGCGCCGCGCCGTTGGCGCCGGGCGATGCGTCGCGTTGGTTACGGACCTCCGTCACGTTTGGGTGGCTCCGTTAGGGCCAGGACCCCCTCGGCCATCAGCGCATCGATCCGTTCCCGGTCGACACCCGCCTCGAGGAGGAGCTCGACCGTGTGCTCGCCCAACCGAGGGGCGGGCAACCGGATCTCGCCCCGCGACGGGCCGAACCGGATCGGCGATGCGACGTACCGGACCGTCCCGGCCGAAGGATCATCCGCCTCCGCGACCATCCCTCGGGCACGGACCTGGGGGTGATACAGGGCCTCATTCAATGATAGCACAGGTTCGCAACAGAAATCGTGTTTGGCCGACAGGGCCACCCATTCATCGCGATCGCGCTGTCTGAAGATCGCTTGGAGCTCAGGCACGATCGCGGCGTCCCACTGCCGCGCGCGCAGATCGCCCCGACCGATGACGTCGCAGAACGCCTTCCAGAATCGCGCCTCCAGCGGCGCGAACGTGACGTACCTGCCGTCCTGGGTTTCGTACACCTGATAGGCCGGCCCCGCGTCGGTGATTTGCACCGTGCCATGTTCGGCCGGCAGTCCGACGACGAGATGACGGGCGGACAGAAACGTGTGCAGCCCCATCAGCCCGTCGAGCATGCAGGCGTCGATGTACTGGCCCTGGCCGGTCCGATGCCGGCCGAGTAGCGCCGCCATCAGCCCCAACGCCGCGTAGAACGCGCCGCTCAGGTCGCCGAGGAACACGCCCGGGATCTGCGGCTTGACGCCCGGATGGGTCATCAGGTCCAAGGCCGCCCCCAGGCCCATGTAGTTGATGTCATGTCCGGCCCGGTCGCGATAGGGACCGTCCTGCCCGTAGCCCGACAGCGAGCAGTAGACGATATCAGGCTTGACCGCCCGCACCGCGTCATACCCGACGCCGAGTCGATCCATCGTGCCGGGCTTGAATCCCTCGACCACGGCGTCGGCGGTCTTGACCAGCTCGAAGAAGACCTCCTTGCCTCGATCGTCTTTCAGGTCAACGGCCACCGACCGCTTGTTCCGGTTAATCGTCATGAAGTGGACGCTCAGGCCCTTGAGGTAGGGGGGCATCATCCGCAGCCGATCCCCGCCGACCGGGCTCTCGATCCGGATCACGTCGGCGCCCAGATCGCCCAGGATCATCGTGGCAAACGGCGCGGGCAAGAGGCGAGACAGGTCAAGGACGCGAATCCCTTCTAGTGGTCCGCTCAAAAGGAAAAACCTCCTTTAGCGCGACAATTCAGCCGCCGA
>CAYOGX010000925.1:0-2730 GCA_964403235.1 uncultured Planctomycetales bacterium
ACCAAAGACATCGGCAACATCTTGCAGAACTGGCCCAGCGAGAGCGACGAGCTGACCGCGCGGAAAATCGTCGGCCGCGACGGCACCGAACTGCTCCAACTGCGGATCGATCTGGGGGTCCTCCAGATGTTCTTCGACGGCCGGCCCGACGGCGAGAAGCCGTTCGGTCAGCCCAGCCTGCTGGACCACCTGGCGCGGGTCACCGAGACCGAATCGCCCGGCGAGTTGACGCCCGAGATGTGGCGCGACCTGGACCGCGAAATCATGCAGTTCTACCACCGCCGGCGCGCCCTGCTCATCCTGGCCGCCCACACCCACGCCGAAGGGAACACCCAACAGGCGGTGGACTACTATCAGCGTGCGGCCCGCGATGCGGACCACAACCTGCGGATCATGGACTTCATCAAATCGCACAGCGCCGACCGGGAGTACATCGAGGGTCATGAGCGGTACCGGCCTTTCGTCCTGATGCACCGAACACTGGCCGAAGCCCAGACCGAACTCATTCACACTGATGCCGACGAGGCCATCGAACGTCTCAAGGGGGGCGTCAGGGTCATCGAGGAGATGTACCGCCAGGCGGGGGCGGCCGAAATGGCCCTTCAGGACCCCTCGATCCTGCAGCTCCGCGCGCTCGAGCGACAGGTCCGCAAGCAGCACAACATCGTCCAGACGCTGCAAGAAGAGCTCGACGTCGCCATCGAAAATGAGGAGTTCGAGCGTGCGGCCGAGCTTCGCGACCGGCTACGGATCAAGCAGAGCGCCAAGCCACGGGAGAACGGCACGTAGCGGCCAGCCGGTGGGGGTTGAGGACCAGCCACGGGCTGGATGCGTGTGCCACGATTGCGTAGCCTGTTCGATCCCCTGAAGATTCTACCGGGTACCTGTGATGCGCTTGCGCGTTCTCGATGTAGCGCTGATCGTCGTCGTGGCGGGCGTCGTGGGCCTGATGGTCTACACGCCACGCCCGTCCGATCGCGCACCCGACGGCCGACTCATCGTCACCTACTGGGAGAAGTGGACCAAATTCGAAGGCCAGGCCATCAAGCACGTCGTCGAGCGCTTCAACCAGACCAACGACCGCATCTACGTCAAGCTAATGACGGTGAGCGACATCCCGGACAAGGTCAAGGTCGCCGCGGCCGGCGGCGATCCGCCCGACATCGCGGGGCTGTATAGCTTCAACGTCGCCAGCTTCGCCGATCAGCGGGCGCTCATGCCGCTGGACGAGCTGTGCAGCGAGCACGGCCTCGGCGAGGACCACTACATCCCCGTCTATTGGCAGATCGTTCGGCATCGGGGGCAGACCTGGGCCCTGCCCACCACGCCGGCCACCGTCGCCCTGCACTATAACCGAACGATGTTCCGCCAGGCCGGTCTGCCCGATCGCTGTCCCCGCTCGATCGGAGAGCTGGACGACTGGGCCGAGCGCCTGACCGTCGTGCGGATCCGCGTCGACGGCGCCGAGCGCGAATGCCCCTGGCGGGAATATCGGGCGCTGGCGGACAGTGGCGAGCACGCCGTCGAGTTCGTCGACTTCGTTCGCATGGGGTTCCTGCCCACCGAGCCGGGATGGTTTAACTGGGGGCTGTGTGCGTGGTTCGGCGGGGGGCTGATCGATCCGGATCGGGGGATCACGGCTGACGATCCGGGCAATCTGGCCGCGCTGGAATGGTTCTGCAGCTACGCCGAGAAGTACGGCTTGGCGCGAATCCAGAAGTTCCAGGGCGCGTTCGGGAACTTCTCGTCGCCGGAGAACGCGTTCTTCAACGGCAAGGTCGCGATGGAGCTACAGGGCGTGTGGCTGGCGAACTTCATCGGCCAATACGCGCCGAAGGATTTCGACTGGAACGCCGGACCGTTCCCGCCGGCCAAACCGAACGACGAGCCGATCACACAGGCCGACGCCGACGTCATCTGCATCCCCGCCGGTTCGCAACACCCGCGCGAGGGGTTCGAGTTCATCGCGTACCTCCAGTCGCACGAGGGCATGGAGCTGCTCTGCCGCGAGCAGTGGAAGCACTCACCGCTGTCCACCGTCAGCGACGACTTCTACCACAACCACCCCAACAAGCGGATCAAGCTGTTCTACGACCTGGCCTGGTCGTCGCGCGTGATGGTCCGCCCGCAGGTGGGCGTGTGGGAGGAGTACGAGAAGGCGCTCACGAGAGCCTTCGACAACGCCTGGGAGGGGATCGAAACGCCCGCCCGGGCCTTGGCGACCGTTCAGGATCGGATGACCTATCGCTACGCGGGCGAGCTGAGGCGGCTGGCCAGACTGGGGGACCGGCCATGACGCACGGGGCCCGCCGGAACCTGCGCAATGGCTTGCTGTTCGTCGCGCCGTGGATCGTCGGGTTCAGCGTCTTCGTGGTCTATCCGGTGGGTGCGTCGTTCTACTACGGCCTGTGCGACTACTCCGTGCTGGCCGATCCGGTCTATCGGTCGCGGTGGCTGGCGCTGCGGTGGCTCTCGATGACGCGGCTGCCGACGATCCGCGTGCCGCGCTGCGTCGACGAGGTCTGGTCATGCCGGCAGGAGCTCAATTGGCCGCGGGCCCACGCGCTGGTGGCCGAGGATCCAGCGCAGACACGGATGCATCGGCCGAAGCTGGTCCACGCCCGCCACGCCTGGATGGACGACAGCGAGTATTTTTTTGACGCTTCGACTTTCGTCGCCGGATTGCGCCCGGTCGCGCTGGCCGCCGCCGGCGAAGGGGATCGCGAGGGC
>CAYOGX010000926.1:0-2724 GCA_964403235.1 uncultured Planctomycetales bacterium
TGCTCAAGCGGGCCGGCTATGCGACCTACATGTCGGGCAAGTGGCACGTCACCAAGCAGGTCGGGCACTGGTCGGGTGTGGCCGATCTGACCTCGAAGCACAACTGGCCGATGCAGCGCGGGTTCGACCGCTTCTACGGCACGATCCACGGCGCGGCCAGCTTCTTCGATCCGGTCACGCTGACCCGCAACAACACGCCCATTGGGCCCGTCGCCAAGGACTACTACTACACCGACGTGATCAGCGACAACGCCGCGCGGTTCATCAGCGATCACCTGGGGTCGAAACGGGCGGGACCGTTCTTCTGCTACGTCGCCTACACCGCACCGCACTGGCCCCTGCACGCCCTGCCAGAGGACATCGCTCGCTACAAAGGGCGTTACGACAACGGGTGGGACACGTTGCGGACGGAGCGGCACAAACGAATGATCGAGATGGGCATCATCGAGGCCAAGTGGACACTGACCGGCCGAGACCCATACGTCAAACCATGGGAACGGGCCAGGAACAAGCCATGGCAGGCGCGTCGGATGGCGGCCTACGCGGCGCAGGTCGACCGGATGGATCAGGGCATCGGCCGCATCGTCGAGGCGCTCAAGGCCGGGAACGCGCTGGACAATACGCTGATCCTATTCCTGTCCGACAACGGCGGGTGCGCCGAGGAGATCGGCGCGCGTTGGGGCGGGCTGCATATCCCACGCAAGACGCGCGACGGCCGGTCGGTCCGCGTGGGCAACGACCCAAACGTCCTGCCCGGCCCCGAAGACACGTACCAGAGCTACGGGCGTCCCTGGGCCAACGCCAGCAACACGCCCTTCCGTCGCTACAAGCATTGGGTCCACGAAGGCGGCATCAGCACGCCCTTGATCGTGCACTGGCCCGCGCGGATCAAGACGACGGGCCAGTTGCGCACCCAGCCGGGACACCTGATCGACATCATGGCCACGTGCGTCGACGTCAGCGGCGCGACCTACCCGGTCGAACGCGACGGGCAACGGATCAGGCCCATGGAAGGCCGAAGCCTGGTCCCCGCCTTCGACAACAAACCCATCGACCGCGAGGCGATCTACTGGGAGCACGAAGGGAACCGTGCCGTCCGCGCCGGAAAGTGGAAGCTGGTCGCCAAGGGCAGGAACGGTCGGTGGGAGCTTTACGACATGGAAGCGGACCGCACCGAGACCGACGACCTGGCCGACCGGCACCCCGAGCGCGTCAAGAGAATGGCGGGAATGTGGCAGACCTGGGCCCGACGCGCCAACGTCCTGCCCTGGCCCCAGGACAAGGCCAAGCGCAAGAAAAGAAGGGATTAGACAGCACCTCCTAAGACCCGCCCCGCATGACGCCGTACCTGCCGCGCGAAGAACGAACTGAACCACCAAGAGCCACAATAAGAAGACGAAGGTGCGCGCATACCCGTTAGCCCGCCGAAAGAGAAGGTGCGTCGATGAGGGCCGCTACGCGTGGTCTTCGGGGTGGGCGATGGCGTGGCACATTCGTGTAACGTGGACGGCCTCGGGAACGTCGTGGACGCGGACGATGTGCGCACCGGCGAGCGTCGCGGCGGCGAGGACGGCCGACGTGCCCGCGACGCGGTCGTGCGGGTCGTCGATGCCCAGCACCGCGCCGATGAAGCGCTTGCGCGACGGTCCGACCAGGAGCGGCGCATCCAGTGCGGCGAACTCGGCCAGCCGGCGGATCACCTCGAGGTTGTGTCGCGTCGTCTTGCCGAAGCCGATGCCCGGATCGACGATGATCCGACCTCGGTCGATGCCGGCCGCGGTGGCGGCGTCGATGCGGTCTGACAGGAAGGCCGTGATGTCGGCGACGACGTCGTCGTACTGCGGGTCCTGCTGCATGGTCTTGGGTCGGCCGAGCATGTGCATCAGGACGATGGGGACCTGGCGTTCGGCCGCCAGCGTGGCCATGGCCGGGTCGTCGCGGAGGGCGGCGACGTCGTTGACGATCTCGGCGCCGGCGTCGAGGGCGGCGGCGGCGACCTCGGCCAGCCGGGCGTCGATGGAGATCGGCACGCGCGGAAACGCGTCGCGCACCGCGGCGATCACGGGGCGGGTGCGTCGGATTTGTTCGGCCGCGGGGACCGGGTCGGAACCGGGCCGGGTCGACTCCCCGCCGACGTCGATCAGGTCGGCCCCGGCCCGGATCATCTCCCCGGCGTGGTCGATGGCGGTGGCCGGGTCGAAGAATTCGCCGCCATCGCTGAACGAGTCGGGCGTGACGTTGAGCACGCCCATGACCAGTGGCCGGCCGGTCAGGTCCAGCTCACCGCCGGGCCAGGTGATCCGGTAATGGTGTCTGGAGGTCGTGCCCATGAAGGGTTCCCTAAGCCCCGAAGGGGCGATAGATGGTAGCCCACGGCGCCAGCCGTGGGAACCGATGGCAACAGGCGCACAAGCCCCGGCAGGGGCGAAAGAAGTTTGGCTCTAGTCCCAAACGTGACGTTGGTCGTACTCGATCCCATGCCTGGTCAAGAACGCCAGGTACTCCTGCTGAAACGTCACTTTGCGATGGTGCTCCCCTTGCCCCTCGATGTAGGCCGCTACGGCCTCGGCGTTCGATTCACTCACGCTGAACGCACTGTAGCCCGTCTGCCACGCGAACGCTCGACGCGAGGGCCACTGCTCGTGCACCCATCGGGACGAGTTGGTCTTCAGAACGCGTAGCGCGTCAGCCACCGCCAGCTTTGGGGGCAGCGTTGCCAGCATG
>CAYOGX010000927.1:0-1218 GCA_964403235.1 uncultured Planctomycetales bacterium
GGATCTCGTCGTTTTTGAGCCGCAGGAAGCTGGGGTGACAGAAGTACCCCTTGGCGGGCGGCTTGGGCCGGTGGACCAGGACGTACGACTCGCCCCAGGTCTTGCCCTTGTCGGGCGACTTGATCCCCATGATGCTGCCGTCTTTGGTGTAAGACATCAGCAGCGTACCATCCTTGAGCTGGACGAAGTCGCCAAGCATGCCCCGCGGGCCGTGCAGTCCCTTTTTGACCTTGACAGCCACCTGGTCTTCCAAATCGGCGGCGGCAAGGGAACCAACGGTCAACAATGCTACGGTGACTGCGAGTGCGATGTGTTGGGGCGTGAGCATGGTCGTCTCCTCTTCACACGGGTTGAACAAGACAGTCGAACCGGGGCGACTGTATTCAGGGGGTCCCACGTGTGTCAAGACGGCCGTGTTTGCATACCACGGCCGCGGTCCCGTGGCTGGACTATTGTGGGACCAGCGGTCAAGATCTGAGACATGCCGACGTTTCCCTTCGTGCATCCGTGGATCGCGGCATCGGCTGCCGCGTTGGCGGCGGTGCCGATCGTCATCCACATCCTGAACCGCCGACGGTATCGGCGGGAGGTGTGGGCGGCCATGGCATTTCTGGCGGCGGCCCGACGGCGGACCGCGCGGCGGGTGCGGATCGAGCAGCTCGTCCTGCTGGCCGTTCGAGTGCTGATCATGGCGCTGATCGCGCTGGCGGTGGCGCGGCCGCTCCTGACGGCATCGGCGGCGACGGGGTTGGGGCAGGTCAGCCGTCATCGCGTGATCGTGATGGACGATTCATTCTCGATGGGGATGACGGGTGCCGACGGCGAGCGGGCGTTCGATCGCGGGAGGTCGTCGGTTGGGCGGCTGCTGGGGACTTTCGGTCGCAACGACGGGATCAGTCTGGTCATGGCCGGTCGACCGGCGCGGGCCGTCATCGACAGACCCAGCTACGATCGGCAAGCCGTCACCGAGGCCATCGAGCGATGCGAGCTGTCGGACGCGGTGACCGACCTGGCCGGCGCGCTCGATCTGGCCGGGCGGATCCTGTCCGAATCCGACCTGCCGGTTGCCAACCGGATGGTCTACGTCGTCACCGATGGTACGGCGTCGGCGTGGTCGGCGGACCGCGATGGCGGGGCCGAGACCGCACGGTCCGCGGCGCGGCGTGTGGCCGATCAGGGCAAGCTGTTCATCGTCGACGTCGGGCCCGACGAGCGCGA
>CAYOGX010000927.1:1228-2724 GCA_964403235.1 uncultured Planctomycetales bacterium
AACGTGGCGGTCGGTTCGCTGGATCTGACCGGACCGGCGATTTCGGCCGAGTGGCCCGCGACGCTGGCGGCCGAGGTGACCAACTACGGGAGGCAGGAGGCGCGCGACCTGCGGTTGCAGGTCGTGCTGAACGGCGATCTGGTCTTGACGGAGCGCGTTGAGATGGTCGCGCCAAGCGAAAGCAGGACGGTGCGGTTCCGTCTGCAACTGCCCGGCGCAGGCAGCCATCAGGTCCGGGTCAGGTTGCTTTCGAGCCGACCGGATGTCCTGCCGATCGATGACGTGCGTTGGGTGTCGTTGGCCGTTCGCAAGCGGGTGCCGGTTCTGTTGGTCGATGGTCGGCCCGGGGCCGACCGGTTCGCGGGTCAGACCGGGTATCTCGCGACCGCGCTGTCGCCGGAAACGGGTCCGGGCGATCTGGAGTTGGTCAGCCCGCGGGTGATGATGCCCGGCGAGCTGTCAACCGAGCCGTTGGCGGACTACGCGATGGTGGCGTTGTGCAACGTTCGGCAGTTGGGCCGGCAGGGGTGGGATCGACTGGGACGCTACGTCCGCGGGGGCGGCGGGCTGATCGTGTTTTCGGGTGATCAGGTCAGCATGGACGACTACAACCGATTTGGGCTGGCCGACGGTGGGGGGGTGCTGCCGGCGCGTATCGCCGGTCTGGCCGGCAGCGAGGACGACCGTGAGACGTTCGTCCGAATCGGCGCGGAGAATCTACTGCATCCGATCGTGGCCGATTTCGCCGGGCAGCCGCGGAGCGGGCTGTTCCTGGCCCGGTTCTACCGTTACGCCCGGTTGGAGGTGCCGTCGGAACTGGACGGGGCGAGCGTGGTGCTGCGCTATGACAACGGCGATGCGGCCATCGCCGCGCGACACGTCGGTCGAGGGCGCGTCGCGATGGTGGGTTTCACCGCCAACATGGACTGGACGAACCTGCCGGCCAAGGGGGACTACGTGTCGCTGGTGATGGGTCTGCTGACGTGGGTGGTGGGCGATCCGGCCACGGGTCGGAACGTGGTGGTCGGCGAGCCGCTGAGCGAGTCCCTGACCGGCCGGGATGCGTCGCTGGCGGTGACGGTTTCCGGGCCAGACGGCAGTCCCAGCCGGTGCGTCGTGACCAGTCAACCCGGTTCGGATCAAGCGGTGGCCCGTTACGACCGGACGGCGCGGGCGGGGGGTTACACGCTGACGGTCGGTTCGCGGGCGGTCGATTTCAGCGTCAACGTGGATGACGACGAAGGTGATCTGGGCCGGATCACGCCGCAGGCGCTTCGCGAGGCACTGGGGTGCGCGTTTGAATACGCGCGCGACGTGGATCAAGTGATCGCGATGGCGACGGCGGGGGCGAGACGGGAGATCGGTCGGCTGTTGCTGTACGTCGTTTTGGGTCTGCTGGCGGTTGAGATGCTGCTGGCGATGTGGTTCGGGCACCATCGGGGATAGCCGTGGCTGGCGTGCTAGAATGGCTGCTGGATCTGGAGGCGATCCGTCTG
>CAYOGX010000928.1:0-2721 GCA_964403235.1 uncultured Planctomycetales bacterium
GGAAAGGCACTGGCGGGTCATCACGCGATTTGCTCGGGCGGGTCTGGGATGAGCGAGGGCAGGGCGGCAACGGCCTTGATGCTCTGCTCGCTGAAGACGTGTGAATAGACATCCATCGTCAGCGAAATAGAACTGTGTCTGGCAAGCTGCTGGACGACCTTCGGGTGGGTGCCGGTCCGCACAAGGTTGGTGACGTAGGTGTGACGCAGGGCGTGTAGGTCGATCACTCGGCCCTGGGCGTCGCGTGGTTCAATGCTGGGATCGCGCACGTCGGCGCGGAACATCCGTGAGGGAGTCGCCGGGATATGGAAGACCACGCCGTTCGACGATGCCGGCAGCATTGTGCGCAGGGCGGCTGCTAAGTCGGCCGGCAGGGGGATGACGTCCTGGGTGCGGTGCTTGGATGCCTTCGGGGGGATCGTCAGGCAGTTGGTTGCGCGGTGGAACCAGGCGGGGGTGAGGTGTCGCGCCTCGTCGATTCGCAAGCCCGTGTTGAGCATGGGCGCGTAGAGCCAGGCGCGCTCCGGCCCCGACACATTGTACGGCCAGGTTCTCCACGGACCCGCACATCTGTTATGATGTCCGCAGGCATGCGACGCATTGGGGCGACCCGACCCTGCGGGCCGGTTCAGGATCGTAGCGAGGTGCCAGGCGAATGCGATTCACCAAGATGCACGGCCTGGGCAACGACTACGTGTACGTCAACTGTTTCGAGGAGCAGGTGGCGGACCCCGCGGTGCTGGCGCGCGTGATCAGCGACCGTCACACCGGTGTGGGCGGCGACGGGTTGATCCTGATCTGCCCGTCCCGGCAGGCCGACGTCCGCATGGAGATGTACAACGCCGACGGCAGCCGCGCGCAGATGTGCGGCAACGGGATCCGCTGCGTGGCCAAGTACGCCTACGAGCACGGCCTGATCGATCGGTCGCAGGCGGCCGGGCCCGGGGCGACCGAAGCGGACGTCACCGTTGAGACCGATGCGGGCATCAAGACGCTGAGTTTGTCGATCGCCGACGGGCGGGTCTTGTCGGCGTGCGTCGACATGGGCACGCCGTCGCTGCGTCCGGGCGACCTGCCGTGCACGCTGGACGGCGAGCGGATCGTCGATCGGGACGTCGTTGTCGACGGCCGGACCTGGCGGATGACCTGCGTGTCGGTGGGCAACCCGCACGCCGTCATCTTCGTGGACGACCTGGACGCGGTGGACCTGGCCACGCAAGGCCCGGCCATCGAGAACGCGGCCGTCTTTCCCGAACGGATCAACGCCCATTTCGTCCGCGTGGACCGGCGTGACGAGGTCACGATGGTGACCTGGGAGCGGGGCAGCGGCGTGACGTTGGCGTGCGGCACGGGGGCGACGGCCGTCTGCGTGGCGGGCGCCGTCACCGGCCGGACCGATCGTGCCATCACCGCGCATCTGCCCGGCGGCGATCTGCACCTGAATTGGTCTCAGGACGACCAGGTCTATATGACCGGCCCGGCGACGGAGGTGTTCACCGGCGACTGGCCGAGTTGAACGCGGCCCGCGACCGCACCCAACTGACGGCCTGCGCGCGTCTCCCGGGGTCGGACACCATTCAACCATTATTCCTGACAGTGACGCCTTGAACATCCGGCCGGTTCGTGCCACAAGGGGTGGTTGTGAAGACCGCGCGTTCGACCCAACCCGTTCTTGGTGTGCTGCTGCTCGTGTGGGGGGCGGTTCTGGTCATTACCCAATCGATCCTACTGCGCGAGACGACGGTGCTGTTCTTCGCCGGTGAGATCGCCTGGGGGATCGTCCTGTTCGCGTGGTTGGTGGGCGTAGGAGTCGGCGCGTGGCTCGGCGGTTGTGTGTCTCGACGGACGGAGCGGGCGGATCGTTGGTTGGGGTTGGTGGTGTCGATCTTCGCGCTGGCCGGTCCGGTTAGCATCACGGTGCTCCGCAACGCGCGCGGCTGGCTGGATATCGGACCGGGCCAGTACATCCCCATGGACGCGATGGTGTGGTTGAGCGGTCTGCTGGTCAGCCCGTTCGGGGTGCTGATCGGCGTGGCGTTTCCGTTGGCGTGCAAGGCGGCGCGGTCGTCGGACGATTCGGCCCGGATCGGGTGGGTGTACCTGGTCGAGTCGGCGGGCAGCCTTATCGGGGGGTTGGCGTTCACGTTTCTGCTGGCCGGCCGGGTCTGCGCGACAATCGCCTCGGGCGTGTGCGGCGTGACGCTGTTGGCGGTGTCGGCCGCATGGCTGTACGCGGACAAACGGGTCGCGCAGAAGGGGGATCGGTCGACCTCGCCGGTCGGGACCGCCCGAGACGGGAGCGGTGTGGCCGCCCACCGCGCCGGCCGGGATCGGGGATTGGCCATCGCGGTGGGGGGGGTGGCATGTATTCTGGCCGGGGCGGTGATTGGGGTGGGTCATCGCCTCGACGACTGGTCGATCCTGCGGCGGTGGCGGACCTTCGCGCCCGGCCTGGACCTGCGTGCGTCGGTCGATTCACGGTATCAGAACTTGGCGCTGGGCTGGCGGGAGGGCCAATTCGAGCTGTACGCCAATGGACATCCGACCGCGACGTTTCCCGAGCCGACCGCGCTGCGGTGGGACGGGCAGGTCGCGATGTGCCAGCATCCCGACCCGCGATGGGTGTTGCTGCTGGGCGGGGGGGTCGATGGGATGTTGGCGGAGGTGCTGACGCACCGTTGCGTCCAACGGGTCGACTACGTCGAGCTCGACGCGGCGGCG
>CAYOGX010000929.1:0-2719 GCA_964403235.1 uncultured Planctomycetales bacterium
GTTGATGTCGTGCTGGTACATCCCGACGCCCAGCGATCGGGGATCGATTTTCACCAGCTCCGCCAGGGGATCCTGGACGCGGCGGGCGATCGAGACGGCGCCACGCAGGCTGACGTCCAGATCCGGGAGCTCGGCTCTGGCCAACTGGCTGGCGCTGTAGACGCTGGCCCCCGTCTCGTCGACCATCAGATACCGCACGGTCTCGACGTCGCCAATCAACTCCGCGGCCAGCTGCTCTGTCTCGCGCGAGGCGGTGCCGTTCCCGATGGCGATCAGTGTCACGCTGTGCTGTTCGACCAGCTCCTTCAGGCCCTCGAGGGCCTCGTCCCAACGATTCTGAGGCGGGTGCGGGTAGATGGTGCCGGTGTCAACCACCTTTCCGGCGGGCTCGACGACGGCGACCTTGCAGCCGGTGCGAAAGCCGGGGTCGATGCCCAGCACGGTGTGCCCCGCCAGAGGTGGTTGGTTGAGCAGGGCCCGCAGGTTACCGGCGAATACGCGGATGGCGTGGGCCGCGGCCCGCTCTGTCAGATCACGGCGCACATCCCGCTCTATGGCCGGAACAAGCATGCGCTGGGCGGCGTCCTCCACGGCCATCATGAGCTGCTCGTCCAGGGGCGAGCCGTAGGTGGGCCGGTAGCTGGAGGCGATGCCCGCTCGCCAGTCATGCTCGGGGACCTCCACGCGTACCCGGAGCACGTTCTCGGCCTCGCCGCGATTGATGGCCAGGATCTGATGCGGTCGCAGGCGCGCGGCTTTGAGCTTGAACTCGTAGTACAGCTGGTACGTGCCGCGCGGATCGGCCGCGTCCCCGGCCACGTCGTCGGCGTCCTTCCTCTCGGAGCGTAGCACGCCTGAGCGCAGCACCCGGTCACGGGTCAGCTGTCGCACGTCTGGATCATCGCTGATGGTCTGCGCCACGATGTCGCGTGCGCCTGCCAGAGCATCCTCGACGGTAGGTGCCTCGTCCGTGAGGAAGGGCTCGACGATCTGCTTGACCGTGCTGTCCGTCTGGATTTGGTCCAGGATGAGATCGGCCAGGCCCTGCAAGCCCTTCTCGCGGGCTATGTCTGCCCGCGTGCGCCGCTTGGGCTTGTAGGGGCGATAGAGGTCCTCAAGCTCCGTCAACGAGCTGGCGGCGACCAGCTTCTTCCGCAGCTCCGGCGTCATCTTGCCCTGACCCTCGACGCTGGCGATGATCCTCTGGCGGCGATCCTCGAGCGTACGTAGCCTGTCCAGGGCCTTCTTCAGAAGACGCAGCTGCTGTTCGTCGAGCATACCGGTCGTCTCTTTGCGGTAGCGCGCAATGAACGGTAGCGTATTGCCCTGGTCGAACAGCGCGATCGTAGCTGCGGCCTCGCTTCGACCGATCCCTAGCTCGGCGGCTATCGCTGCGGCGTAATCCATAGCTCCACCTCGAAGATTGACGGCACGGCCTGACTTGGACGCTGCCGACCATATCATCTATGGGTGGTCCCGTCAAGTTTGGCTCCGCCGGCGCACGGAGCGGCCAAGCGGTCCTTTTGGCTTTCCAGTCTAGCTGTGCTACAATACCCGTCCGTACGCGGCATCAGATCTCCATAGGGCAGTGAACCTGGCTCTGCGCAACAGGCCCGAGCATTCAACAGGAGGGAATCAAGCATATGTCAGAGAAAGCGGAATCGTCGCGTCAGGTGCTGGCGGAGTTCCCCTATGAGCCCGCCTCCCCGGAGCGGGGCTACACCGGCCAAACCCTGTACGTCAACTTGTCAGATACCACCATAAGCACCAAGGCCGTCACCGAGGAGATGGTGGAGAAGTTTATCGGCGGTCGCGGCTTTGGCCTATGGTACCTGTGGCACGGCGTGAACGACGACACCCGCTGGAACGACCCGGAGAACGAGATCGTCATCTCCTCCGGACCGTGTGGCGGCATCACCCAGTACCCAGGGTCTGGGAAGTCTCTCGTGGTCTCGATTTCGCCACTGACGGATGTCGTCATCGATAGCAACGTCGGTGGGCACTTCGGGCCCCTGCTCAAGTTCGCCGGCTTCGACGCGCTGGAGATCCAGGGCAAGGCCGGCGAAGACGTCGTCCTCTTCATCGACGGTACCACCGGTCGAGTGACGCTTGAGGACGGTTCGGGCGTCCCTGTCGACGCGCACAAAGTGGGTCATTGGCTGATCGAGGACCTGGCAGAGACCGAGAAGGATCGACACACCATGTCGGTGATCGCTGCCGGGTCTGGAGCCGACCATAGCCGCTTCGGATGCCTCAACTTCAGCTTCTACGATCGCAAGCGCAAGGAGCCCCGTTTCAAGCAGGCCGGCCGTGGCGGCATAGGAACGGTGTTCCGCGACAAAGGCATCAAGGCGGTGGTCGTGAAGACTGGCCCAGTTCGAGGCGACTCCAACCAACCTGCTGATGTCCGGCGCATCTCCCGTGTCGGATCGAAGATCAACAAGACGATCCGGGAGTACGATGATGTGCAGTGCCGTATGGGCCGTCGGGGGACCAGCTATCTGGTCCAAATCATGAACGACTATGACCTTCTGCCGACCCACAACTTCCAGTACGGTCGTCATTCCGACGCGCCCAAGATCAACGGTGATGTTTGGGAGGGCAGGTTCACGCAGGGCATGCCGGATGGCTGCTGGCACGGCTGCACGCTCAGCTGCTCGCATGCCGTCGACGGATACGAGCTGCGAACCGGGCCGTACAGGGGTGAGAAGGTCATCGT
>CAYOGX010000930.1:0-2718 GCA_964403235.1 uncultured Planctomycetales bacterium
GGACTCGGCAACGTGTCTGGCCATCGCCCGCTCTGAGGGGTTCGCCTGTTACGCGCTCTCGTTCGACTACGGCCAGCGACACGTTCACGAATTGACGGCAGCGCGAACCGTGGCGCAGGCGCTCGGCGCGGTCGAGCACAAGGTCATCGCGATCGATCTGCGGACGTTCGGCAGCTCGGCGCTGACCGACCGGATCGACGTGCCCAAGGACCGACCGCTGGGCAGGAACGACGAGACCATCCCGGTTACGTACGTCCCGGCCCGGAACACCATATTCCTGTCGTACGCGCTGGGGTGGGCAGAGGTGCTGGGCGCGTGGGACATTTTCATCGGCGTCAACGCGGTGGATTACAGCGGGTACCCGGACTGCCGACCCGAATACATCGCGGCCTACGAGCGGCTGGCCAACCTGGCGACCAAAGCAGCCGTCGAGGGCGACCGCCGCATGACCATCCACACGCCGTTGATCTCGTTGAGAAAGGCGGACATCATTCGGCGCGGCGTAGAATTGGGCGTGGACTACGCGTGGACGCACAGTTGTTACGACCCAGCACCGGACGGCCGGGCCTGTGGCCGGTGCGACGCATGCTGCATCCGGCGGGCCGGGTTCGAACAGGCAAACGTCCCCGACCCCACCGAATATGTCGCGTGAGACAAGCGAGCGGCCGCATGAAGATCGCGGAACTGTTCTACTCGATCCAGGGCGAGGGGAAGCTGGCCGGCGTGCCGTCGGCGTTCGTGCGGACCAGCGGGTGTCCCCTGTCGTGCCACTGGTGCGATACCGACCACGCCCGAATCGCGACCGCCGGCGAGTCGATGACCGTCGCGGACATCGTCGAGGCAATCACGGACTGGCCGACGCGATACGCCGTCGTCACCGGCGGCGAGCCGATGGTCTAGCCGGACGTCGTCGAGCTGACCGAGATCCTGCGAGACCGGGGGATGCACATCACCGTCGAGACGGCCGGTGTGGTCTTCAAGCCGGTCGCGTGCGACCTGATGAGCATCAGCCCGAAGCTGAGCAACGCCGCGCCCCGCGATCCCGGACAGCAATGGCAGGCGAATCATCAGGAAACGACGTGGATTGATCTCGACTGTATCCAGCGGCTGATGGCCGTCTGCGAATATCAGCTCAAGTTCGTCGTGATCTCGCCGGAGGACCTTGCCGAGATCGAGCAGTTGCTGGACCAGCTCGGGCGGCCCGACCCGACCAATGTCCTGCTGATGCCCGAAGGCACCGACCGCGAGACGCTGCAAGAACGGGCGACGTGGCTGGTTGATCTGTGCAAGCAGACGGGGTATCGGTACTGCCCGCGGCTCCAGATCGAGCTGTTCGGCCATCGCCGCGGGGTCTGACGCACGTGGATCGGTGCATCCAAGAATTGGAGGACACGCGCGTGTATCGTGTATGCAAGGTGTTCGACATCGAATCCGGGCACATGATCAGCAAGCATCCGAGCCGGTGCCGCTATCCGCACGGGCATAGCCGAAAGATCGAGCTGGTGCTGGGGACCGAGGACCTCAACGGGCAAGATATGGTCGTCGATTTCAAATGGGTCAAGCTGGCGGTGGGCGAGCTGCTCGATCGGCTCGACCATGCGCTGTGCGTGAACTCCGACGACCCTCTGCTGGACGACGTCCGCAAGGTGAGCGAGCGGATCGTCGAGTTCGACGGGGCCGACCCGACGACCGAGGTCATCGCCCGCTACCTGTTCGACCACCTGGACGTCAAGATCGGCGCAGCCGAGGCCCTAAGCGACGCGGAGGGCACGTACTCGATCGACCCGAGGGTCCGGCTGGAACGGGTGCGGGTCTGGGAAACGCCAACCACGTGGGCGGAATACGCGAGGGACGCATGAGCGATCGAAAGCGTGACATGGTTCGTCGGCAGCGAGTCGGGCTGCTCGAGACGTTCGACAACCCGCACCCCAGGCGCGACTACGAGATCGAGATCGTCCAGCCGGAGTTTACGTCGGTCTGTCCGCGGACGGGCCAGCCCGACTTCGGCACGATCACCATCCGCTACGTGGCCGGCCCGCGCTGCGTCGAGCTCAAGAGCCTGAAGTTCTATCTACAGAGCTACCGCAACGAGGGCATCTACTACGAGGACGTGACGAACGTCATCCTCGACGACATGGTCAAGCTGCTCAAACCCAAACGGATGGACGTCGTTAGCGAATGGACGCCGCGCGGCGGGATCCGCACGACGGTCCGCTGCACGCACCCAGCGCGACGTGGCCGAGCGAAGGGTTGAACCGTAGGGTCCGCCGTTCGGACCACTCTCGATGCACGAGACGCGGTAGGGCAGGTGGAGCGCAGCGACACCTGCCGCTGACGATGTGGCAGGGAGGCTCGGCAGGTCTCGTTCCTCGACCTGCCCTACTTGGTTGGGTTCGCGAAATGCGCTTGAGGTCAGCCATTGGGAAACGAAAGAGAGGCATGTAATGAAGAAGCAGGTGCTCGTTGGTGGGCTGTCGGCGTTGTTGGTAACGATCGTGTCGGCGGGCGTGGCCGTATCCGCGGAGAAGACGTGGAAGGTCCACGCCAAGGACCGACCGCTGCCCAAGGAGGTCACGCCGGGCGAGAAGCCCGGTGATCCGCCTTCGGACGCCGTCGTCCTGTTCGACGGCAAGGACCTGTCGAAGTGGCAATGCGGGAGCGGACCGGCCAAGTGGAAGGTCGAGAACGGCGCGATGACGATCGTCCGGCGGTCGGGGT
>CAYOGX010000931.1:0-2715 GCA_964403235.1 uncultured Planctomycetales bacterium
TGCCGACGCCACCCAACCCGTACAGGTACTCGACGACCAACGTCCGAGCGCCCTGACGAGCTGCCGCGATACCCGCTGGCGCCCCGCCGGTGCCGCCGCCGATGACGACCACGTCATAGGTCCCCAGGACCGGCAGCGACCGCGCGTCCTGCGGAATCGTCGGCGAGGTCTGCGTCGGCCGAACGCCCCCGAGAAACTCGCGGACGTCGCCGGCCGCCGCGGGGGACGCGGCAGGGGCTGCTCCGGCGACCTTCACGCCAACCGGATCGGGCAACGTCGCGGCCAGCTTGGCGGCCGCCTTGCCGATGCGGGCGCCTGTCTCGATCAACGTCAGCGGGCGCAGCAGCTTCGCGGCCTGATCGCGAGGAACGTCCGCGCAACCGCCCAGAACGAAGAACCGCTCGACCCCCGCGGGCCGAAACACACCCGTGTCCAGTCCGTCCACGCCTCGCCACGCGCCCGATGCCCGCGCCTGGCCCTTCATCGCGTCTGGCGGGACCTGAAAGAGGACGTCGGAGGTAAACTGCTGGTCGGGGCGATAGGTCATGTCCCGCGCCAGTTGTTCGGCCTTTGCCCACGAGGCGTAGCCGCCGTCCGGCATCGGGATACCGAGCGCGTACTCGATGATGTCATAGGTGCGGGCGCCGCGCCGAAACGGCGGCAGGATCTTTCGAGCGCGGAGGTCATCGCCGCTTCGGGCCTCTCCGCCGATGACGACGCGATTAAGGGTCTGGCGGCCCGAGGGGAACGGCCGAAACGTCGCACCCGCCATCCGCGCGACCCAGGCGCGATCGGTGGCGTCGATGACGACCTTGGCGACAACGGCCTGTCGGCCAGCGCGGTTGGCCATCACGATGCCGCACGGCTTTCCCTCACCGTCGGTCAACACGTCGGTCGCGCAGCACGAGTAGAGGTACTGAACGCCGGCCGCCAGCAGGGCCTCGTCGAGCGTCCGCTTGACATGCAGCGGTCTGGCCGGCGCGGGTTTGGCCGGTGCCGCCGCTTGCTTTGGCTGCCCGGGCTTGAGGACCACGATCTCTCCCACGAGCACGCGGGTCGAGCCGCGGGACGGGTTGATCGTGAACTTCAGGTACCTCGCCTTGCCCGGGACGGGCGCCGAGAGCGGGATGCCCTGCTCCTCGACCGACCCTTGCGCCGGCGCGTCGTTGGCGATGGCGCCTGCCCGTCGCCAATCCTTGCCGTCCGTGCTCGCGTGGATCGTGACGGTGGCGACCTGGAAATCGCCTTGGTGGTACACCATGACGTGCACCTTTGCGAGCGTTTTGACCTCGTGCAGGTCGACCGTAATCGTCGCGCCCCCGTCGTATTGGACGCTCTGCTTGACCGCGCTGCTCCACTTCCCGTCCGACAACATCGAGGCCGGATCGGTGTCCTTGTGCCTGCCGGCCGAGGGCCTGTCCGCCTCGTACGTGAACGGGAGCACGTCCTCGGCCTCGATGGTCAGGGGCGGCTCGGGACGCTCGGCGAACAGCCGTTTGGCGAGCGGCGCGGTGGGCGTCTCGCCCTCCTTGAGCCACAGCCGCAGCGTGCCCGCCATGTCCTCGCCGAGGTAGGGTCGGGGCGCGGCCAGGAACACGATCGCGCCGTTCTCGGCGGCCGTCGTTGCGGCCGATACCGCGCCCGTGCTGCCCCCCACGACGACCACGTCGACCTGGTAGGCCACCGGAACGTCCCGCCCCGACTCGTTCACCGCAGATCGAACGCCTCCCGCCGCCGGAACGCCGTGAAGCCAAACCCACCAGGCCACCGCCATCACCAAAAGCCGCTTCATCTGAGGTTTCCTCCTACCTCACCCCGCTCAGCACTTCCCGCAAACCACACCCATCCCGGCGCACCTGAGACGCAGGCCCCATCCGTTGAAGCTTGCCATCAGATAGGGAACCTATGATACGCATTCCCGTTGCGTCACGCACGTCCGATCGCGGCCGGGGCGGTCGTCCCACCCGGCGTTCTCCCCGCGGCACGGCCGCCCTGGCTGTGGGAGACAACGGATCTTCCCTCGGGAACGCACTGAGTCTAACTGGAATGGGCATGCCTTTGAGGGAAGCCAGATCTCGACGGACCCGGGTCGAGCCGACCATGGCAGCCGCGCCCCATGAACGGGGCAGCCAATCGGCAGAGCACCGCGGAAGGAACGATGGCCCAGGGTCATCTAACCTGAAAACACCCCTCCCCTCCACACGTGGCCACATGCCACGTGAAGACCGCGCCGATCCGCATCGACACCTTCGCGTCGATGCGGGTCTCTTTTTTTCCTTTTCCCGAGCAACAGATGTCCCCTAACGAGCGTCCAAATACACGGACGGGGCTTGTAAATTCCCCATTCAATTGACCCGCGTCGCAGTCCCCAGCGGCGACGCGGGTCCATTTTCTTGGCAAGAACCGACGCCCCAGAATCATCTATTCCTGTAACCTCCCCTCCTCCCTCCGAGTGGCACGACGCCACTGGATAAGCAGGCTGACCCGCATCGTATTCCCTGGTCGCGATGCGGGTCCGCTCCTTTTTTGGGCAAGAAAGGAAGTCCCCGAATCATCTGTGTTAAGGAACCTCCTCCCCAAGTGGCACATAGCCACTTGTTAGTCGCGCAGACCCGCATCGCAACACCTACTAGCGATGCGGGTCCACTTTTTGGTCGCAAACTACCAGGATGACACTGCTCACCCCGCCCGTCGATGATCGATCCTCTCAGGGAC
>CAYOGX010000932.1:0-2710 GCA_964403235.1 uncultured Planctomycetales bacterium
CCGCCGGTGATGTCCTGGGTCCCGGAGATCTGCCTCGGGCGGCGGGCCAGCTGCGTGCCCGGCGTGATCCGCTGGCCCTCCTCCACCTCGATCCGCGCGCGAGGCGGCAGGTACCAGTATTCGAGGATCTTGCCTTCGTCGTCCTCGACGATGATCTGCGGGGTCCGGTCGCCCTTGTGCTCGACCACGATGAGTTTGGCGTCCTCCCGTTCCGACTCCCGCCGGGCCGTGTCGCCTTCGATGACGTCCTGCAATCGAACGCCACCATGGGCCTCGGCCAGGATCGGCGTGAGGAACGGATCCCACGTCACGAGGGGCTGGCCGCCCTTGACCACAGCGTGGTCCTTGACCATCAGCGTCGCACCATACGGAACGACGAATCGCTCCAGCTCGCGCCCCTTGGTGTCGTTGATGACGATCTCCCCACGTCGCTTGAGCACGACCGTTTGGCTTTCCTTCGTCGCCGGGTCGGTGACCTTCACGGCGTTCAGGTCGTGGTAGGCGACCTTGCCCGCCTGGGAACACCGGATGGCCCGATCCGTGACGCGGTGGGAGGCCACCCCGCCCGTGTGGAACGTCCGCATGGTCAACTGCGTGCCCGGCTCACCGATGGACTGGGCTGCCATGATCCCGACGGCCATCCCCTCTTCCACCAGATGCCCCGTCGACAGGTCCACGCCATAGCACTTCGCGCAGACACCCAGGGGGCTCTCACACGTCAGCGGGCTGCGGACCCGGATCGACTCGAGGCCCAGCCCTTCCGGTGGCGGCTGCTCGATGCGGCGCGCGATTTCCTCCGTGATGATCTGGTTCCTGTTGACGATCAACTCGTCCGTCACCGGGTGCCGGATCGGATCGCGAGCGATCCGCCCCACGACCTGGTCGCTCAGCGGGACGCTGATGTTCTCACCCTCGAAGATGGCCCGCTTGGTGACCCCGTTGATCGTCCGGCAATCGATCTGGTTGATGATGACGTTCTGGGCCACGTCCGCGAGCTTGCGCGTCAGGTAGCCCGAGTCGGCGGTTTTCAGCGCGGTGTCGGCCAGGCCCTTTCGGGCACCGTGCGTCGAGCTGAAGTACTCCAGCACGCTCAGGCCCTCGCGGAAGTTCGACTTGATGGGCGTCTCGATGATCTCGCCGGACGGCTTGGCCATCAATGCCCGCATGCCGGCGAGCTGACGGATCTGGTCGATCTTCCCGCGGGCGCCCGAGTGCCGCATCAGGTGCACCGGGTTGAGGTACAACTGGCCCTTGTCCCCGTCGTACGGAAGGTAGTTGTTGTCGTCGTCGCGCATGTCGCTCTGAAGCTCAATCCGCATCGCCTCGGTCACCCGCTCACGGGCGTGGATCCATGTGTCGATGAGCTGGTGGTACCGCTCCTGGTCGGTGATCGCCCCCTTGCGGTGGTCTCGTTCGACGCGGTCCACCGCCTTCTGCGCCGCCACGAGGATTTTCTGCTTGGCAGCCGGGATCCGCAGATCCGTCACGCCGAACGACAATCCCGCCAGCGTCGCCCACTTGAACCCGATGTCCTTGATGTCGTCCAACAGGTCGATCGTGGCCGACCGACCCAGCTCCGCGTGGCAGTCGGCGATAATTCGGCTGCACCCGTCCGAATCGATCTGGAAGTTGTAGAACGGCATCTGCCGTGGGATAATGTCGTTGAGGACCAGCCGACCCACCGTGGTCGTGATCTTCTCGCCCATGCTCACGTCTCGGACCTGTTCCCTGACGTCCTCGACCACGCGCGGCCGATCGATCCACACGCGGATCCGCGCGTGCAGACCCAGGGCGCCGCGGTCGTACGCCAGCATCGCCTCGTCCGCCGAGTAGAACGACCACTCCTTGCCGTCCTCGCGCTCGCCCGGCTCGTCCGGGTGCAGCGTGCTCAGGTAGAAGATGCCCAACACGATGTCCTGGGACGGGGACATGATCGGCCGGCCGTTCGCCGGGCTGAAGATGTTGTTCGTGCTGAGCATCAACACGTGCGCTTCGGCCTGGGCCTCGATGCTGAGGGGCAGGTGGACGGCCATCTGGTCGCCGTCGAAGTCCGCGTTGAACCCGCGGCAGACCAGCGGGTGGATCTTGATCGCGTTCCCCTCGACCAGCACGGGCTCGAACGCCTGGATCCCCATCCGGTGCAACGTCGGCGCCCGGTTCAGAAGCACCGGGTGCTGATAGATCACCTCTTCCAGGATGTCCCAGATCTCCTGGTCGCGCCGCTCCAGCATCTTCTTGGCCGACTTGATCGTGTCCGCCAGACCGTGCTCACGCAGCTTGCGGATGATGAACGGCTGATACAACTCCAGCGCGATCTTCTTGGGCAGACCGCACTGATGCAGCTTCAGCTCCGGACCGACCACGATCACCGAACGGGCCGAGTAGTCCACTCGCTTGCCCAGCAGATTCTCCCGGAACCGGCCCTGCTTGCCTTTGATCATATCCGTCAGCGACTTGAGCGGCCGGTTGGAGGATCCGAGCACCGGCCGGCGGCACCGGCCGTTGTCGAACAGCGCGTCCACCGCCTGCTGAAGCATCCGCTTCTCGTTGCGGATGATCACCTCGGGCGCGTTTAGATCCACGAGCTTCTTCAGACGGTTGTTCCGGTTGATGATCCGGCGGTACAGGTCGTTCAGGTCGCTCGTCGCAAAGTTCCCGCTCTCCAGCAGCACCAGCGGACGCAGGTCCGGCGGGATCACCGGGATCACGT
>CAYOGX010000933.1:0-2709 GCA_964403235.1 uncultured Planctomycetales bacterium
CGGGCAGGCTCGAGTTCTCGAAGTACCCCGCCCGCAAATGATTCGCCCACCCGAACAGCGGCACGAAACGCTCGATCACCACGCCCAGTCGCTCCGAGCACGGCGCGGTGTAGCAGGCAATCTGCGGGTAGAACTGCGGCACCAGTCGGGGGTGGTTGAACCGGAACTCCTTGTCCGTCCGCAGGTCGTGCTTCTCGGACGACATCCACAGCGGGTTGCAGTGGACGATGACGCGCCTGTCTGAGACGGCCCGACCGTAATGTGCGACGATCCCCGCCAGCGCCGCGGGATGCGAGCCGTCCACGCCCAGGTTCGCGAACCGCGCCTCGCCTGCCATCCCGTTGAGGTAATGCGACAGGGTCTGGTCCTTCGGCACGTACTGGCCCCAGATGACCGAATCCCCGACCACCAACGTCTTGTCTCGGGAAGCGGCGTACCGGCACGCACGGCCGTACAGCCAATAGTCATTGCTCAATTGATACGGGATTCGGTAGTCGCCGTCAGGCTCGAACGGCTCGACGCGCTCCCAGATGCTCGGAGTCAGACAGAACGACGCGACCAGGACGCCCGCCGTGACGATCCATTCGCGTCCTGACAATCGCACCGCGTTAGAACTGAACGGCACATGCGCCCTGTCTGGACCGACGTCTTCTGGCATTCCGCGTCGCTTTCCGATCGGACTACGTCCGCTCTCGTGCGGGGCGCGACGAGGCATCGGCCGGCGCCCGTCGCACACAGCGAAAACCGAGGTAGTCGCCGCCGAAGCAGCCGTCGTAGTTGCCGGGCTGCTCGGCCACGCGATAGGCGGACCGGCAGGCCTTGGCACTCGAATTCCACGCCCCACCGCGGAGCACGTACTTCTCGCCCTCGGTCGGACCGGTCGGGTTCCTCGACGGACCGGTCTTGTAGTAGTCCTTGCCGTAGGGCTCGTTGCACCACTCAGCCACGTTGCCGTGCATGTCATACAGCCCCCACGGATTGGGCTTCTTGCGGCCGACCGGATGCGTCGTCTTGCCCCCGTTGTCGGCGTACCAGGCATGGTCTTTCAGCTTCCGCGCGTCGGGGCCGAATGAATAGTCGGTGGCGGTCCCGGCCCGGCAGGCGTACTCCCATTCGGCCTCGGTCGGAAGACGGTAGCCATTGGCTTGAAAATTGCACTGGCCCGTCTCCTCGTCGTAGCAGGGCTCGAGGCCCTCCGCCCGCGAACGGGCGTTGCAGTACAGCACCGCCCGGACCCAACTGACCTGCTCGACCGGCCGGTCGGGACCCTTGAAGTGGGCCGCGTTGCCCTCCGGGATCAGCTTGTCGTACATCGCCTGGGTCACCTCGTGTCGGTCGATCAGGAACGCGTCGACCCATACCTTGCGCGCCGGCCTTTCGTCGGGCTGGCCGGCGTCGCTGCCCATGACGAACTCGCCCGCCGGCGCCCGCACCATCTCGACGCCGCCCTTGGTCTTGACGATCTGCGGGCCGGCGAGCTTGCCCTGCGCGTTGTCCACCTTCTGACAACCCGCGCCCACGCCGACCGCGAAAACCAGCAACACGGCTCCCAGCGACCTTTTCAACGGTGTCTTCACGTTCGCATGTCCCTCCGCATCTGCTTACCGGGCCCACACCCAGTCGGGCTCCTTGTTACTCAGGCCGTCCGTCGTGAGTGCAACCCACTTCTCCTTGTCGGCCGCGTCCGCCACGCAGATGTCCCAGCCGGGCGCCTGGATGCTGATGATGGCCCGCTGTGGCTTCATCTTACTCATTTCCCTGGGCCCACGGCTATAAACGATGTACTTGCCGTCCGGCGACCAGTCGGCGTGGTACAGCTCGGTCGGCCAACGGGCCGTGACCACGTCGCACCGATGCGTCAGTTTGGGTCTGCCCGCTGCCAAGTCGACGCCGGCCGTCGCGATCGCGAAGACCTTGTCGGACGGCCCGGTGCCGGTGGCCCTGGCGTACACGATCTGCCTGCCGTCGGGGCTGAAATCAGGACGACACTGCCACGCCTCCTTCTTCGAGCTCAGCAGCCCGCCATGCCGCGTCCCCGCCGCCTCGAACGCGATGATCGAGAACCCGTACCCCATCCCCCCAGCCGCGGTGGCCACGAACCACTTGCGGTCCGCCGACCACGAGATGCACAGCAGCTTGGCGATGTCCGCGTTGACGTGCGGCGTGCGTTGGCCAGTCGCCAGGTCGTAGTAGACCAGCCCGCGCGTGGCGTTGTGGCTGCGGGTAAACGGCCCGGGTCGGCCCTTCAGGTAGGCGATCGTCTTGCCGTCGTAACTCCAACAAGGCCAGCGGGCCTTGTGCGCGATCTTGCGTCGACCCGTCCCGTCGACGTTCATCACGTAGACGCTGCGAACCTTCGTCTTGCCTTCCCCTTCGTCGACCACGAAACAGATCTTCGTTCCGTCAGGCGAGGCCTTGGGATACATCTCGTCGACGCCTGGCGTCCGCGTCAGGTTCATCGGATTCGAGCCGTCCGCGTTCATCAAGAACAGCTCCCAGTTGCCGTCGCGATACGTCTCGTAGGCGATCTTGCATGAGTACGCCTTCAGCTCGTCGCGCAGCTCGGCCGACTGCGACGCCGGTTCGGCCGCCCCCGCGCCGGGGCACACGCAAGACAGGACAACGCCCGCCAGGGCCTTATTCCACAAGAACCCACAACGCCGGATCCGTTTCGCGCTCATGACGTCCCTATTGCCCCTTGCTCACCGC
>CAYOGX010000934.1:0-2708 GCA_964403235.1 uncultured Planctomycetales bacterium
GCGGGCTACAGAGAGCGGCATTGGCACAAGCCGCGCAAGGCGGCCATCCTCCTGGCGACGCTGCCGCTCGACCGGTTCGTCTGTCTGGCGGCAACGGAAAAGCCCGGCAGCATCACCACCAAACCGTTCAAGCTGGTCGGCACGACGCTCACGGTCAACGTCGAGGCGCCTTGGGGCCGACTCGGCGTCGAGGTGCTGGACCAGGCCGGCAAACCGGTCCCCGGCTATACCCGCGCCGACTGCCGACCCCTCGTCGAGGTCGACGCCATTCGCCAACAAATCAGCTGGACCGAGCACGACGACCTGTCAGCGTTGAAGGGCCGCGTCGTGCACCTGCGGTTCCACCTGCGCGATGCGCGGCTCTACGCGTTCCAGTTGGGGAATTGATGATATGGAGCCGACAGGTAAGGACTGGCGATGATCTTGATCCCTACACAGGGCTTCTTGTGAGAATCGATCGATGGCCGAGACCACAACGGATTTGGGAAGGATGCGCGTCGGCGCGGCCCAAGTGGACATCACGCCGCCGCTGGGAACGCACCTGACGGGGGCGGTGGCCCAGCACCGTCCGTCCGAGGCCGTGGCCGACCCGCTGTTCGCCAAGGCGGTGGTCTTTGAACGCGGCGGTCGCAAGCTCTGCTTCGTCGGGCTCGATGTCACCATCGTCACGCAGCCCTACACCGACCAGATCCGCCGTGGGGCATCCGAGCGGTTCGGCATCGATCCCGAGGCGGTGATGGTGCATGCGACGCAGACGCACACGGCCCCAGCGCTGGGCGCTTTTTTGTTCGAGACCTTCGACGATCTGCCGCCAGATGCCCAGTGGATTCGCGGCGACAACGCGCCATACGGCGCGTTGGTGGTCGAGCGAACGATCGAGGCGATCGCGCGGGCGCACGACGTGCTACAGCCGGTGCAGGTCGGCGTGGGCAGTTGCCTTGAAGGACGGCTGGCCTTCAACCGCCGCGCCATCAAGCAAGGCGGTAAGGCCGTGATGCCGCCGCGCGGCTGGCTGGGCACGCCCGCCGCCGAGCAGGTGCGGTGTCTGGAGGGGCCGATCGATCCGGAACTGGGCGTCATGGCCATGCGCGCCGCCGACGGCACGTTCGTCACGCTGCTGCTGCATTACTCCTGCCACCCGGTCCACGTGTTCCCCAAACGAATCGCCTCAGCCGACTGGCCCGGCGCGTGGGCGACCGAGCTTCAAGAACGGCACGGTCAAGACCGCGTCGCGCTCGTGCTGAACGGGTGCTGCGGCGACGTCAATCCGTGGGACCCGTGGGACCCCGACTATGCCAACGACCATCAACGCATGGGCAGGATGTTGGCCGACACCACGGCCGAGCTGATCGACCGGGTCGACTTCGTCGACGACGCGGTTCTCGATTGGCGTATCCGGCACGTGCCCCTGCCGATCCGGCAGGTCGAGCCGGACGCCCTGGCCGCGGCCGAGGACGTCATCGCACACCACCCTCAACCGATCTGGGCGGACGACGATCGGACCACCGTCGATAGGGAGTGGGTGCGGGCGGCGTTGCTGGTAAGTGTCGATCGGCTGCGGCAGCGCGATGGGGTGGTCGACTACGAGATCCAGGTTCTGCGTGTCGGGCAGACGGCGTTTGTGGGCCTGCCGGGCGAGCCGTTCGCCGAAGGGGGCATTCGAATCAAGATGGGCTCGCCCACGTTCCCCACGTTCGTTGCGCACTGCACGACACAGTACGTCGGCTACCTGCCGACCCAGCGCGCCTTCGCCCACGGCGGGCACGAGGTCGATACCTCCAGCTGGTCGAAGCTGGTTCCCGAAGCGCTGGATGGGGTCGTCGACGCCGCGGTCGAGCTACTCGGCGAGGTCTTCGATGAGAACGCATGACTCGCGTCGGGAGGAAATCACAATGACCTGGGCGATTCAGATGAGGGTCTGCCTGATCGTTGCGCTGGCCTCGTTGGCCGCGGTCCGGGCAGCCGATTCAGGACCGCGACCCAAGGAGGGCTTCCCCTCCCAGCAGGCTGAACCGGGGCTGACGTTCGGGAAGCAGGATGAGTTCGGTGTCGCCAAGACGATCCTGTTCTCGGCCGGGCCCGACCACATCATCGCCGATGCAAGAGAGTGGTCGCGGCGCGGGGTGAGGGCGTTCTTCCTCAACTACGTGGCACGGGATTGGTCCAGCGACATCTGGGCGCGTGACCGAAAGCCCTGGACCATCGGCGAATCGGACGAGACGTTTCAGAAGGCGAAACAGGCGAACGAGATCTGCCGGCGGATCGGGTCCGAAACGTTCCTGAAGATCGCGTTCGATCATCCGTTCGAGTGGTTCAACGACGTCGCGTGGCAGCAGGCCTATCACAACTTCAAGCAGTTCGCCCTGTTCGCCCGCCAGGCCGGCTGCACCGGCATCGCCCTGGACATCGAGTACGTCGGCGAGCAGTACGCCTTTGATTGGCAAGGCTATGACTACGACGGCTACACGCGGAAGGACCTGGTCCGGAAGGTCCGCGAGCGGATGACGCGGGTCATGCAGGTGCTGTACGACGAGTTCCCGAACATGGTCTTCTTGACGTTTCCGGAGGAGGGGCTGAGTCTCGGGAGCCACATCCACGCAGCCTGGATCGAGGAGGCCGCTCGTCGCAACGCCCCTGGCGGGGTCCACTACTGCACGGAATACACGTACATCCGTCCGAACATCCGCTACATGTTCGGCCACGCCTGG
>CAYOGX010000935.1:0-2705 GCA_964403235.1 uncultured Planctomycetales bacterium
GCCAAGCTGTTCCATACGCGCATCCGCCGCAACATCAAGTTGGCCGAATGTCCCAGTCACGGCAAGGCCATCTTCGACTACGCGGCCTCCAGCAACGGCGCGGCCGACTACGAGATGTTGGCGGCCGAGGTTGCGGGCGAGCAGGCCCCGGCCCTTGCCCCGCCCGCCGCGGACCAGGCCGCCGGGCTTGCGAACGCATCCTCCAAGCCGCCTGATGCGACCCCCTTGTCCGCGCGGCAGGCGACCTCGTCGCCGGATCCCGTCTCGAACGAAGAGGGGCGCGACCCACCGCCGGCGGAGGGCCGTCGGTAATGGCCAGTGGCTTGGCGACCGGACGAACCCCGTTTGACCACCCCTGGTTTCGAGCACTCTGGC
Source organism: uncultured Planctomycetales bacterium (assembly GCA_964403235.1). Classification (GTDB taxonomy): domain Bacteria; phylum Planctomycetota; class Phycisphaerae; order UBA1845; family JAFGLZ01; genus JAFGLZ01. The sequence goes on from CAYOGX010000935.1 coordinate 376, forward strand.
TGGGGTATTGGATCACCCTGTTCGCTCTCACCCACTCCCCGAAGCTCGGCTGGCCGGGGTGGGCACCCCAACCGAGCGACAAGAACCTCCACCTGGTCGCCTATTTCCTGTTGGCCGCGGGGGGATGGTTGGTTCTGAGCGTCCGGCCGGACACCGGCCGACCGTCCGCCGTCAGCGACCGGTGGCGCCCCGTCGATTGGTTCTGCGTTGTGGTCGTCTACGGTGCCTGCGATGAAGTGTTGCAGGTGCCGTGCGGCCGATTCTGCTCGATCCTCGACCTGGCCGCCGACGCGACGGGTGCCGCTATCGCCATCGCCGTCATCGAGCTGGTCCGTGCCGGCCGGCGCACCTTGTCGGCCGGACGAGGCGATGATGTCCCACGGACGTGATGGTATCGCGCGGACGGTGCGATTCCGGTGATTCGCCGTTTCGACGGCGTGTGTGTCTTGGGCGAATTGACCCGGTTGCTCGACGCTGCTATCCTCAGTGGGTGGTACTTCGGACGTCATCGGGTCCGTTTGACCCGCGCGGGCGATTGGGACGCTGATTATGGCTCAGGCAACCGCACCGACCGCTTCTGCCCGCCATCGTGGTTTGCTCGGCATCAAGGACACCGTTGAATCGGTCGTGGTGGCGTTCATTCTGGCCTTCGTCTTTCGAGCGTTCGTGGCGGAGGCCTTCGTCATTCCCACCGGCTCGATGGCCCCGAACCTCTATGGCGTCCATCGGATGCACACCTGCCGTGCGTGTGGCACGGAGTACGCGTACGGCTTCTCGGCCGCGCCGGGCGGGCTTCGGCCGCCACGCAAGCTGATCTGTCCCAACTGCGCCTACGGGGACGACAAGCAGATCTCCGTCAACCCGGACAACGGGGACCGCATCTTCGTGCTCAAGTGGCTGTTCGACGTGGGCCGCTTTCTGCCCGACGTGGACACCCACGGCCCGCGTCAATGGTGGCACCTGTTCAAGCCCTCCCGGTGGGACGTCGTGGTCTTCAAGGACCCCAACGACGGGACCACCAACTTCATCAAACGGTTGATTGGATTACCCGGCGAGGTTCTGGAGATCATCGACGGCGACATCTACACGGCCAAGGCGTCGGAACTGGCCGAGAGCGACCCCGGCCGATCCGTCCTCGAGAAGCTCGAAGATCGGCATACACACTACGAGCAGCTCACGCCCGACGAGCAGCGGGCACTCGACCGGGCCTTGAAGATTCACCGCAAGACGGATCGCGCCCAGGGGACGCTGTGGCTGCGAGCCTACAATCACGACTTTCCGCCGACCAGCAGGCTGGCCGGTTGGCGCCCGCTCAACACCAACTCCGATTGGCAGACCGACCGTCGCAAGCTCCAGTTCAATCCCACAAACCGCACCGGGCTTGACGAGATCGCGTTCGCTCGCGGGCAACCCGAATGGCTGGACGAGGTGGCCGGTTCGCTGAGCACCCAGACGGTTACCGACGTGTACGCCTACAACGGTGACAGCGAGTCCCAGGTCCTCGCCGGGGCCGGTGAACGCAATTACATCGACGTGAGCGACCTGCGGCTCCGGTGCCTGTTGATTCCGCGGGGCGGGCGGGGGCAGCTCACCCTCTCGCTGAGCAAGCGGGACGATCGTTTCGTGGCCTCGTTTGGCGATGACGGTCAGGTGGCGTTGACCCGATCGTCGTTGAGCCGGCCGCAGGAGCCTGCGGTGCCAATCGGCCAGACCCGCGTCGACCCGCTCGAGCCCGGCAGGCCCGTCCTTTTGGTGCTGACCAACGTCGACTATCGGGTCACCGTGTGGGTGGAGGGTCGTCCGATCCTCCAGACGACGGACGATCAATACCCGGTGCTCGAGAAGGACGGTCCCGCCTGCCTGGCTGAACACGCCCGCCAGCTGCGTCCGGTGGACAAGGATACCCCGCCGCAGATCCGCATCGGCGCGTCGGGCATGGGCCTGGAGCTCTGGCACGTCGTGATCGAGCGAGACGTCTACTACCGCTCGCCGCGGACCCGGAACCCCCACCTGTGTCGCGGGGTTCAGGGACATCCCATCTATCTCCGCAACCGGCCCGAGCAGGGGATTCAGGAATACTATTGCCTTGGTGACAACAGCCCGTTGAGCAAGGACAGCCGGCTCTGGAACAACGCCGGCCCGCACCTGACCCATCGGCTGGCCAGCGGCGAGTACCAGCTCGGCACCGTCCCGGCCGACCAGATGATCGGGCGAGCGTTCTTCGTCTACTGGCCTGCGGGGTACCCGCTGATCCAGGGGCGGCTGCCGCTGATCCCCAACTTTGGCGACATGCGGCTGATCCGTTGATCTGCCCCCTGCGTGGCGGCGCG
>CAYOGX010000936.1:0-2703 GCA_964403235.1 uncultured Planctomycetales bacterium
CGCGAGGTCAGTGAGCGACGCATGGGAGGAACCCACGTCCCCGCAAACGGACGAGCCCGCCGATTGGGACAAGCCGGAAACGACTTCGCCGGACGGGGCCGACCGCCGCAAGGCGCTGCCGATCGCGACGATCAACGGCCGGCCTATTTCCCGAAGGCAGATGCTAAACCTGCTGGTCCGCACGCACGGGCTGGGGGTGCTCGAGCAGTTGATCGCGTTGGAATTGGTGCGTCAGGTGGCCGAGGCGGAGGGGATTTCGGTGACGCCCGCGGACATCCGCGCGGAGCACGATCGCGCCGTCGCACGGATCGGTTCGCCCGTACCGGCTGCCACGCAACCGGTGTTGGGCAAGGAGGCCCGCGGCGCCCTGCTGGCGCAGATCCTGGCCCGGCGGGGATTGAGCCGCGAGGAGTTCGACCTGGCCATGGAACGCCAGGCCTACCTGCGGAAGATCGCCGTCAAGCGGCTGGATGTCAGTGACCAACAGCTCCGCGCCCAATACGAAATGATGTACGACGAGCGCATCCAGATCCGCCACATCCAGCTTGCCAACTGGCGCGACGTCTCAAATGTGCAGCGGGTTCTGGCCGAAGGCGGGGACTTCGCCGAGGTCGCCCGGGTTCGCAGCCAGAACGCCCTGACCGCGCCGGACGGCGGGCGGCTGCCACCGTTCAGCCGAAACCAGGACGACGTGCCGCCACAGCTCCGCGAGGCCGCCTTCAGGCTTGAGACCGGGCAGGTGTCCAACCCGATACGCATCGATCGCCACTACCACTTGATCAAGCCCATCAAGCGCTTCGCGAGGTCGAACGTGAAGTTCGAGCACGTCAAGGAGATCGTTCGGCTCAAGCTCACCGAGCGCCTGCTGCCCGAGGTGATGGGCCGGATCGAACGTGATCTGTTCGACAACGCGCGGAGTCGCATCGTGATCACGGACCCCACGCTTCGCAAACAATTCGAGGCGAAATACAAGTACGCCCGGCCCGAGACGGCCGGTGCCGCACGCTGAAGGGCCCGCCAGCAATGTCCAAGTTCACCATCGAACCGGCCGATCGGATCAAGCGCTTGCCGCCGTATCTGTTCGGACGGCTCAACGCGCTCAAGCTCTCCAAGCGCCAGCAAGGCATCGACCTGATCGATCTGGGCATGGGCAACCCGTCGGACCCGGCGCCGGCGGCCATCGTGGAGAAGCTGTGTGACGCGGCCCGCGATCCGCGCAACCACCGGTACAGCGTCAGCCGCGGGCTGTTCAACCTGCGTCGCGAGGTCGCCAAGAAGTACAAGAGCAAGTGGGGCGTCACGCTCGATCCCGAGACGGAGGTCGTCGCGTGCCTGGGCAGCAAGGAGGGGTTCGCCCACCTGTGCCTGGCGATGCTGGGGCCCGGCGACACGGCCGTGGTGGGCGACCCGTTCTTTCCGATCCACGTGTATTGCGTGGCCCTGGCGGGGGCCAACGTCATCAACGTCACGCTCGGCAACGACGAGGCGTTTATCGAACGCGTCGAGTACGTGGTCGAGCACCTTTACCCGCGCCCCAAGATGCTGGTGCTGAACTACCCGCACAACCCGACGGCCATTACCGTCGAGCCGCGCTTCTTCGACCGCGTGGTGGCGCTGGCCGAACGCGTTGGGCTGGTCGTCGTCCACGATTTCGCCTACGGCGAGACGTGCTTCGAGAACTACCGCGCCCCCAGCTTCCTGTCCGCCAAGGGGGCCAAGACCTACGGCGTGGAGTTCACCACGCTGTCCAAGCCGTACAACATGGCGGGGTTTCGCATCGGGTTCTGCGCGGGCAACCGCGAGATGATCGAGGCGCTGGCCACGATCAAAGGCTACTACGACTACGGGATCTTCCAGCCGATCCAGATTGCGAGCATCATTGCGATGCGTCAAGCGGAAGATGACATCCGGCGCCAAGCCCGCATCTATCAGAACCGGCGGGACGTGCTGATGACCGGGCTGGAGCGGATCGGTTGGCAGGCCGAGCGACCCCGGGCGAGCATGTTCGTCTGGGCGCGCGTCCCGGACGAGCACCTGGACGGACGAGACACGATCCAGTTCTGCATGGACATGATGGACGAGGCCGAGGTCGCCCTGGCCCCCGGCCGCGCCTTCGGCGAAAACGGCGAGGGCTACGTTCGCATCGCCCTGGTCGAAAACGAGCTGCGGCTCAAGCAGGCCATCCGCCAGCTCGGCCGCGCCCTGAACAAGCCGCACACCAAACCTCGCCGCAAGTCGACCAAGCGGCCAAGCCGCTGAGTACCCTTGTCCAGATCAGCGGGGACCCTTCGTGACGACGCATCCGAGCCGCGACCGCGAGGGACCGGTTGACGAAGGATCCGCCATGCCCGGCGGCGGACCCCTGCGGTCAGATATCCTGGCACGTGTAGCGCGGCTCGTAACCCAACAGGCGTCGGGCCTTGTCGATGTTGAAGGCTGGGGCGCGCGGGTTGCGCTCGAAGTAGTCGGGCGGCTTGACGGGCGGCGTCCGATCGCCGAACGCGTTCCGGATGGCCTCCAGCGTCGGGGCCGTGTACAGCGGCTCGTCGGCCATGATGTAAAAGGTCTCGAACGGCATGGCCGGGTCGGGCAATGAGAATCCCAGGGCGCGTCGGACGGCCTGCGCGACGTCCTCGGCCAGGACGTACGCGCCGAAGTGGCGTTGGGAATCGTCGTTGGCGCGATCCTCACCACCCGCAGCAG
>CAYOGX010000937.1:0-2701 GCA_964403235.1 uncultured Planctomycetales bacterium
GAGCGCTCCGAAGTCCTGAGGAGGGTCTTGCGCTCCCTAACGGTCGCGGCTCGGCTTCTGTTTCGACGTTTCGACGTTTCGACGTTTTGGCGTTTCTCTTCTGACGCGCCCGTAGTAGGGGTAGCGGTCAAAGACGTCTCCCTGGCCGGTGGCGCGGGGGTCCTTCATGTCGGCCATCCAGCGGTCGAGCTCGGCGCTGAGCGTCTTCTTCTCCTCAGCGTAGTCCGGCAGGTCGGCCACGTTATTCATTTGAGCCGGGTCCTTGGTCAGGTCGTAGAGCTCCTCGGCCGGCCGCTTGCCGAAGGCGAGCCGGAACAGGTGGCTGACTCGCTTGGCCTTGCGGTTGGCCATCATGTAGTCCTTGCTCGGCGAGCCGTCGATGTCACCGTAGGCGCCGGGGCCCCCGGCGGGCCAGCGTTCGGGCTTGAAGTTTCGGATGTACAGAAACCGATCCGTTCGGACCGCGCGGCAGGGATAGCCCAGCCCGCCCTCGCGGACCCAGGCGTGGCGTTCGCGGCCAGTAAAGACCTTGTCGCGCTTCGGGTCGATCCGGCCGGACTTGCCGGACGTCAACAGGTCGAGGAAGCCCCTGCCCGTCATGTCCTGCGGGGGGTCGAGCCCGGCCGCCTTGAGGAACGTGGGCGCGACGTCGGTGAAGCTGATGAAGTCGTCGATGGTCCTGCCGCCCTTGACCCGCTTGGGCCAACGGACGGCCAACGGCATCCGCGTGCCGTAGTCGTAGAGATTGGCCTTGGCCCGCGGGAAGGGCATGCCGTTGTCACTGGTGATCACGACCAGCGTGTTGTCGAGCTGACCGGCGCGTTCGAGCAGCTCGAGCATCTGGCCCACCTCGCGATCGAACCGTTCGATCTCGAAGAAGTAGTCCAGGATGTCGCTGCGGACCTCGGCCACGTCGGGCAGGAACGGCGGGACCTGGACGTCGGTGAGTTTCTTGCCGGTTTTGAGGCCGGAGCCCTTCTGGTACGGCCGATGCGGGTCGTAGCCGCCAAACCAGAAACAGAACGGCTTGTCGGCCGGCACGGACTCGAGGAATTCCTTGAACTCCGTGAACCGCGGTCCGGCGGGGTTTCGGTCCCTGCCGCCCGGAGGGACCTTGCCGGGTCCCCAGCCCTTTCGCGCGTGGCCGACGTGGTAGCCGGCCCGCTCGAGCAGGTCGGGGTAGACCGGGAACTCCTTGCGGAGCGTGCTCCACAGGTTGCCGTTCTCCTTGAGCCGGAACGGGACCTGACCGGTCACGATGGCCCCGCGCGACGGCGTGCACGAGGGCGCGGCGCAGAAGGCGTGCGTGAACAGGACGCCCTCGCGGGCGACGCGATCGAACGTGGGCGTCTTGACGACGGGGTCACCACTAATACCGGTGTGCACCCACGACTGATCGTCGGAGATGGCAAACAAGATGTTCGGTCGCGAGCCGACCGGCCCGGCCAGGGCCTGATGAAGCGCCGAGCCCGTCAGCGAACCGGCGGTCACCTTACGAAGGAATTCGCGTCTGCGCATGGGATTGACCTCCGTGCGAGATGAATACCGCTATATCGCCGCACCACTATATCACGTCGCTCAACAGATGGGAGCGGCGATTCGGATCCGAGCCGCGACCGTCAGGGAGCGGACGGTGTGGTCGGGACGTGCCGCGCGAAGGGATTCCCGCGGAGGTGGGTGCGAGAAAGGATTCTCGCACCAGGACTCTCGCACCAGGATTGTCGCAGCAGCGATGAGGCACCCCACCGCACGGCTTGCCGTTGACGGTGGTTCGCCGGATACTGAGCAGCGCGCTACTGGCCTGACGTCGTGATGGGAGGGTCATCCCGATGCGGGATCGGCAAGAGGATCTGGCGAGGTTGCGCTCCGAAGGTGATCTGAACCTCTCGCCGAGGCGCGCCGCCTGGGCCGAGGCCAACATCAACGGCCAGACGCGGCGGCTGCTGGACGAAGACGAGGCCGTCTTCCTGAAGCAGTCGCTGTCCACGCCGTGCCTGAACGTCCTGGCCGGATGTGAAGGCATACACATTGAAGATCGCCAGGGCCGGCGATTGATGGACTTCCACGGCAACAATGTGCACCAGGTCGGGTTCGGTAATCGCAAGGTGATCGAGGCGGTCAAGGCGCAGCTCGATGCGCTGTCGTTTTGTACGCGTCGGTACACGAACGTGCCGGCCATCGAGCTGGCCAAGAAGCTGACCGCGCTCGCGCCGGGCGATCTGAACAAGGTGCTGTTCGCCCCCGGCGGGACGACCGCGGTGGGGATGGCGCTCAAGCTCGCCCGCATGGCCACAGGCCGGTTCAAGACGGTCTCCATGTGGGATTCGTTCCACGGCGCGTCGCTGGACGCGGTCTCGGTGGGCGGCGAGGCCGTGTTTCGCCGCGGGATCGGCCCGCTGCTGCCTGGGACCGAGCACGTGCCGCCGCCCGACGCCTACCGTTGTCCGTGGGGATGCGATGGCCAGTGCAATCTCAAGTGCGCGGAGTACGTCGAATACGTTCTGGAAAAGGAGGGCGACGTCGCCGCCGTCGTGGCCGAGACCGTCCGCAGCACGCCGTACATCCCGCGGCGCGAGTACTGGCAGCAGATCCGCATGGAACTGCTGGATGGGACCTACAGGCCCAGCCTGGTCAAACGGCACGAGTTGCCAAAGCCGGGTGGCGGTACAAGGGTCCTCGGCATCCCGACGGTGCTGGACCG
>CAYOGX010000938.1:0-2696 GCA_964403235.1 uncultured Planctomycetales bacterium
ATAGACCGGGACCCCCAGCGCCTTGCCCTTGATGTCCCACAGCGCGATGTCCACTGCCGAGATCGCCGCCGACAGGATCGTCCCGCCCGGGAAAAAGCCCCCGCGAAACAGCGTCTGCCAGATGTCCTCGATCTCGAACGGATCGCGCCCGACCAGCACCGGTTTGAAATGATCGATCGCCCCCTTCATCGCCAGCTCGCGTCCGCTGATGCCTCCCTCCCCGATCCCGTAGATCCCCTCGTCGGTCTCGACCTTGACGACGAACAGGTCTCGCCCGCTATGGATGCCGAACGCCTTCACGTCAGTGATCTTCATGTCCAGCGACTCCAGCCGGGTTCCACGTCTCGTTTCCACGAACGCCACGACTGACAGTCATGACGACCTGCTCCGTGCGTGCCGATGCCTCCACGCCACACGGGTCCGTCGGCAGTGTACGACGTTTGCCCCGCCTTTTCGACGGTTGGGGCCTGTATTCCTGCGTGTGTTTGCGTTATTGAGTGACTCATGCGGCTCGGACCCTACACGGGAATCGTCTTTGCCCTCCTGGTCTTCGTCGGCGCGACGATCTACCTGATCGGCGGGATCCATGTGGGCAGCGGCGGGGGGGACATGCCGCCGTTCCACATGGACGAGGCCCATAAGCTGGCCGAAACGTTCTACTACCACTTGTTCGTCGAACAACGGGATCTCGAACATCCCGCCTGGACGCAGGATTTCTACGCCAGAACCAACCCATCGGTGGGCAAGTACATCTTGGGAGCGGTCCTGGCCGCCACGGGCCATAACGTTCACGACCAGCGGTTGCAGGACGACTTCGAACGCATGTGGCGGAAACCTGGGCAACTGCGCACACGCGTGCCCGATGGCATGCTGCGAATCACGCGCGGCACCAGCGCCGTGTTCGGCGCGCTGGTCTGCGCGTTGCTATTCATCGTTGGTTACCGCGTTGGCGGTGTGGCGGCCGGCCTGATCGCAGCGCTGCTCGTGTTGGGGCATCCGTATTTCCAGCGATACGCGCAACGCGGTCTGACCGACACGATTCTCTGGTTTCACCTGGCGTTGATCGTCCCCGTTTCGTTCTGGGCGGCCAGCGTTCTTCAGCGACACTGGCGCCGAAGCGCCCCGGGCGGCGCCGCTCGCAGGTGGGGCATCGTTTCGGTGGCGGGCGTCCTGGTCCCCGGTCTGGTGATCGCCCTGGCGGCCGGCAGCAAACTCAACGGCGCCCTGGCCGGACCCGTCTACGTCGGCGGCCTGATCCTCGCAGCCCTCCCAGCCGCCGGCAACACCACGGTCTGGCGACGCCTGGGGCTGGCCGTGATCCTCATCGGCCTGACGGCCGTCGTCGCTGTCGCGATCTTCATCGCCGTCAACCCTTACTTCCATCATCACCCCATCGCCCGCGCAGCCGAAACGATGCGCGTCTATCGCGACTGGATGGTCAAGCAACAGGTCGACCCCGGCGGGGGGTTGTTCAGTCTCCGCCAGAAGGTCACGGCCGCGGGCTACTTCGCCTTGCACGGCCCCCTAATTCCGTTGTACCGGTACTACCTCGGAACGCTCGGCATTTGGCTGACGGTCTTGGGCTTCGCCGTCGGCGCGGTTCACCTCGTCGGCCGGTGCCTGCCGCCTCGACGGGACCTCCCCACGTCGCCCGCCGAGACTGCAACGCCCGAAACGCGCGCCACGACCGACGCGGCCATCGCGTTGTGTTGGATCGCCATCTGCGTCGTGGGAATCACGGTGTGGTTGCCCCTGGCCTGGCAACGTTATCTCTTGGTGCCCTATCTCGCCGTCTGCCTGACCGCCGGCATCGGGCTGGCCAGGCTTCCCGCGATCGGTTCATCCCTCATCGACGTGCTCAGCGGCGCGCGGACCGGACCGGGTCGATCTCGCTTGCTGGTTGGATCGGTCGTGGTCGTCGCCCTCTGGATCGTCCTTAGCCTGACCCCGTGGCTGATCGCGCCCGCCCTGTTGAACCCGATGGTGTTCCCCGAGGCCAGCCTGCGCGGACGGCACCGGTACTACGTTGCCGCGGTCGACGCCCATCCGTCCTCGCCCGTGCTGCACCGCCATCTCGGCCTGATCCGGCTGCGAGAGGGGCAGGGCCAGCAGGCCGCCCAGCAATTCGGAACCGCCCTGTCGCTGTTGCCGGACGACTCGACGAGTCGCTCTGCCGTCGCTGTACAACGCTGTTGTCTTCTGTATGATCTTGTGCGCGCGTACGCCGCCATGGGCGACTACCGCCGTGCGGCCGACGCCCTTCGGCGGCATCTGACCGCGCTCCAGGCGTTGCGCGATGGCATGGTATCTAAGGACCCCAGGGCGCGAGCGGCATTCGACCAGCTCATTACCGAACGCCGCCGCCCCCTGACGGGAATGACTCAAACACGCCTCAGCAGACCCCTTAGGGGCATCCGGCAGCGGCGTGGACGTTGAACAACATGGGAGGCCGACTACCGTGTCCACCAAGGTGATCGTCGTGATGCCCGCCTACAACGCGGCCAACACCCTTGACAATATTATTGACGGCTATCTCGCCCTTTCTGATAGAGAAAAGATCACATTCAATCTGGGAAAACGGATGCACTATTTCCGCACCCTCAATGACTTCAACACCCCTTTTCGTATCAACAAAGCGGAAAGAACTTTGAAAAGAATCGAGGAGGAAAATCAGGAAACAGTGGAAGAGACATGTC
>CAYOGX010000939.1:0-2692 GCA_964403235.1 uncultured Planctomycetales bacterium
CCGTCCGCATGATGCGGGGCGAGTACCGCGCGGCGGCGTTCAACCTGACCAACGCCGGGCCGTCCACCTGGGTCGCGACCGTCCAGATATCCGGACTCCCCGGGCAGGACAAAACCGACGCCGCAAAGCCCGACTACCTCACCGTGTACGAGGTCGTGCATGTGGACACCAAACAGGGGGTGGTTGTTGCGGACGCCCTCCGAGAGACCCAACCCGCCCGCGGGATTCCGATTCCCGCCGGGACGACCAAGCAGATCTGGCTTGCGTTTCATCCGAGCAAACTGAAGCCGGGCAGATACGATGCGGAACTCCGGGTGGGAAGGGTCCTTACCGTCGACGCGATCGGCAAGAGCCCGCAGGTCATCAGAACCATTCCGTTGTCGCTCCAGGTGGAAAGTATCGATTTCCCAATGCACCCCTCGCTCTCGCTGGGCATGTGGGACTACACGAACCACCCCCCTTACCATCGGGACTTGACAGCCAAGAACGTCAAGGCGGCGATCGCGGATGCCAAGGCCCATTTCCACGACGCGCCCTGGGCGACGAACAGCGTCATGCCGTTCCCACAGAAAAGCCAACTTGATGGCGACGGCAATCTGAAAGCGGACACGCTCGACTTCAGCCGGTTCGACCGGTGGCACGCCGACTGGAAGGACTATGCGCGACGCTACATGGTCTTTGCGAACGTGCCGAAATCGCTGGCCGGTTTCGCGATGGGCACGCCCGGGTTCAACCGTGTGGTCGGACAGTGGTACACGGCCTGGGCGGAGCACTGCAAACAGCTCGGCATCAAGCCCAAGCAGGTCGCGCTGCTCATCGTGGACGAGCCGCACGCCGACGAGCAGCATCGCCAGATCCTGGCCTGGGCCAAGGCGATCAAGACAGCCACCGACTTCTTCTGCATCTGGGAGGACCCCACGGACAAGACGCTCGCCACGCCGGATCAGAATGCGATGCTCGAGGCGTGCGACGCGATCTGCCCGAACCTGGGCATCTACAACCGACTCGGCAAGAAGGCAAAGGACTTCTACGGCCGGCTGGTCGCCGACGGGAAGCGCGAGCTGTGGTTCTATCAATGCACCGGGCCGGTCAAGCTGCTCGACCCGTACGGGTATCACCGCCTCCAGGCCTGGCACTGCTGGGTCCACGGTGCGGTCGGTCAGGGCTTCTGGGCGTATGCCGACGCGGGTGGGGGGAACCCCTGGTGCGAGTATTTGTGTCGCGGGACGACGTACTGCCCGGCCTACGTCGCGCCGGACGGCGTAACCACCAGCAAGCACTGGGAGGCCGTCCGCGAGGGGATCGAGGACTACGAGTATCTGCACATGCTCAAGAAACGCGTCGACGAGCTGAGCCGGGCGGGCAAGGCGTCGTCCGCCCTGGACAAGGCCAAGAAGCTGCTGGTCGACGGTCCCAAGCGGGTGGCCGTCTACGAACCGATCAGTTGGTTTGACGAGCGAGATCGCTCGGTGGCCGACCAGGTCCGCTTGGAGATCCTGGACGCACTGGTGGCGCTGTCGGGAAAGTAGTCGCCCGCCCGGACGTGCCACCCGGCAGGGCCCCGGGGCGACACGCTCACGGAACGACCCTTGAGGGTCGATCCTTGGCCGTGTTGCCTGGATGATCGGTATTCTCACGGCCAAGCTCAGCCGAGTGCCTCGACTTCGCTTGACCGTGCCACCCGGCGCCCCGCGCTGAGGCGCGGATAGATTCATCCAGGGAGGCCGAGCCATCAGACTGGCCATTGAGACCAGCAAGCTGACGCGCTACTACGACGATCGGTGCGCGGTGGATCAGGTGACGCTCCGCGTGCCGACGGGGTGCGTGTATGGCCTGTTGGGCCCGAACGGGTCGGGCAAGACGACGACGATCAAGATGCTGCTGGGGCTGTTGCGTCCGACGCGGGGGTCGGCGCGGCTGTTCGACCACGACTGCCGCAACCTGCCGATGCGACTCCGGCAACGAATCGGCTACGTGGCCGAGGGCCACGAGCTGTACCGGTCGGCCCGCATCTGCGACCTGGCCGAGTTCCAGAGCGCTTTCTTCTCGCGATGGAACGGGCGATCGTTCGACGACATGCTCGATCATTTTCGGCTGTCGGCGAAGCGGCGGATCCGTCAGTTGTCCAACGGCCAACGTGCGCAGGTCAGCTTGGCCCTGACGCTGGCGTGCGAGCCCGAGCTGCTCGTCATGGACGACCCGACGCTTGGCGTCGACCCGGTGGTCCGCCGGCGGTTCCTCGAATCGATGATCCAACTGATCACCACCAAGGGCAGGACGGTGCTGTTCAGCAGCCACGTCCTCAGCGACGTGGAGCGCGTCGCCGAACGCATCGGCATCTTGGTCCAGGGCGTCCTGCGCGTGGACTGCACACTGGGCGAGTTCAAACAGAAGCTCCGCCGGGTCCGCGCGGTCTTCGACGACCAGGTGCCGCCGCTGCTGGACATTCCGGGGCTGGTGTGGGTTCAGGTGACCAAGCGCGAGGCGACCCTGACGATCGCCCACTATGACGGCAGCCACGACGAGTGCCTTAAAGAGCGCGGCGTGCGGCGGGTCGAGCCGCTCGAGAGCACGTTGGAGGACCTGTTCATCGACTACAACAGCGGCATGCCGACGCAGTTTATCGAGGGCGGGGAGGTGCCGGCGTGATCGTTGCCATCGTCAAGAAGGATATCCGCGCGGGCTGGTTCTG
>CAYOGX010000940.1:0-2688 GCA_964403235.1 uncultured Planctomycetales bacterium
GTCTTGAATTGCCCGTCGACGATACCCCCGACCGTCGCGACCGGCTTGTCCCATTTGCGCTCGGTTGCGATCTCCATGTGGCCGACCGCGTTCGGCATGACCAGCAGTCGCGCCGATGCCGTCAGATCCCGGCCGTCCATCGCGACGACCATCACATCGGCATCGCCCTTAACCGCGATCCGCTCGCCACGACGAACCGCGCCTTGCGTCTGCAAGATAGTCAGCTTGCCCCGACCATCGAACGCCGTCAGCCCATATCCCGGCGCGGCCACGTCGATCGTCATCGGCTCGGACCCGATGGACAGCTTGACCGTTCGCGGCTGTCCGTGATTGACCACGTTGTACACCGCGCCACCGTTGGCGGTATGCGTGGTGAACGTGTGCAGGTCGGGCGATTCCGGCTGGATCCGTATCCGCGGCGCGTCGACGTCGGTCAAGAACCCCGCCAGTTGGGTTCGCAGGCCTTGGCGGTCGGCCAGCTCGACCGGATACGGCACGAAGACCACGCGCCCCCGCCCGACACGCGTCCGCTGCACCGCGCCCCGCGATTGGGTCTCGAACGGGGAGCCGTGGCCGTCGCGCTTCAGGCCCAATTGAGCCAGACGATTCGCTTGGCTCGGATTGCGCGCGTCATCGAACGACACGTCGCCTGACACATACAGCGATGCGCCGGCCTGGACGGCCTTTATGACCGCAGCGAACGTCGTGTCATCCGGACAGTATGGTATCGGCCAGATCAACGTCGGCGGCTTGGGTGCAGACGCCCCAATCGCACCGCCGCCGACGTCCTTCTCGCGCAGCACACCGAATTCGACCCGCAGGCTGAGCAGTGCGTCAATCACCTCCTTGACCGCCCCGTCGATCTCGCCCCATCGTCCGCCGAGTCGATTCGCGTCCGGCAGGATCAGCCAGACGCCCGGCGGCTGGTACAGTGGCTGAATGAACCGGCTCAGCAGCGTGAAGTTGCGATACGCCAGCATCACCGGCTTGGGCAGGTGATCGGGCCGGACCATCCCCCATGGAAAGACGCAGTCCGGCATGTCCCGCCAGCACCAACTGGCCGTAAACGACCCGCCCAGCCCCAGGACGTAGTGGTTGTATACCATGTACCGCTGGATCGATTCGACGGGTCGATCGCCCGTCTGGCCGTTGACGCGGGCGTCGTGGGCCTCGCGCTGGCCGAACTCGCCCAGCGTCAGCGTCTTGCCGACCGCGCGGCGGTCCATGATCTTGAAATCCGCTCCAAACGCCCGCAGCGGCAGGTACGAATGCATATTCGCGAAATCGACGTACGCCGCGCCCAGCACCTTGTCCGCCGGCCGCATCCTTTGCAGGAACCCCACCGTCACCAGCGCATCCGGATCGACCCGGCGGACCGGCTCGACGTTGGCCTTGATCCAACGGTTCAGCATGTGCACGCGGAAATGCTCGACGTCGACGGCCTTGAGGTCGGCCCAGTCCTTGCCCGCCGCCAGCGGCTTGGCGATCGACGAATCGGTCGCCGTCACGCCCCACCGTTTCGCCGCCGCCTCGAGCCCGCCGTAGCGCTCGGTCAGCATCCGCTTCCACTCAGCCCCGACGTGCGGCGCGTCGCCGATGTGCATCGACGGTTCGTTCTGGACGTCGTACATGATGCCCGGTACGTCCTTGTACCGTTCGGCCCAGAACGCGTTCCACTTGGCCTGAGCCGCCAACTGCTCGTCCGTCAGCTCGACCGGCATCCAATCGTGCAGCGTCAGGAACACCACCACGCCGTACTTCTGGGCCAACTGAACGATGGCATCGGTCTGGCGGATCACCTTCTCGGGGATCGGCTTGGCCAACGCCATCGGGTCGTTGCGGTGCATGACGGCCGAGAAATGCAGGATCCGCCACAGGATCATCCCCTGGTCGCGCATTGCGGCGAAATCGTCCCGCCAGATCAGCGGATTCTCGTACGCCGCCAGCCACATCCGTCCCGTCTGGTTCGTGCCGGTCAGGAACGCGGGCCGATCGCCGACGTGGAAATAGTTGTCGCGAAGGCTGATCTTCGGCCCGCCACGGACGACGGTCTCGTCCCATACGCAGAACCCGTTTTCCAACACTTCGGTGTGATACGGCAGTTTCAATGTGGCGCGGACGCGGTAGAAATCACGCCCCAACTGATCGGGCTTCCAGGTGGTCTCGACCTGTTTCGACCGACCCCCGTCGGGCACCACCTCGACCTGCTGATCGTAGACCACCTGGTCCTCGACGGTGATCGCCAACTGCCCCGCCGCCGTCGTCCGGCCGCGGTTGGCCAGACCAACGTTGATCTTGACCGTCTCGCCATCGCGGTAGCACGCCAGGTTCGTTGACAGGCTGTGCAGATAGACCTGATCGACCAGCCGCCTGGCCAACGTCGCCACGTACACCGCCGGGAGACCGTCCTCGGCGAACAGGTCGCGGTTCTGGACACCGAAGAACGCCCAACTGCTGCCCGCGTACGGCCCGGCAAAATGGTGGGCCAGCCCGCCGAGCGGCCCGCGCGGTCGGCCCAACCGATCAAACGTCTGACCCAGCGGCACAAACCGCACGTTCGCCGTCCCGTAGACCGGGCTGCCCGTCGGGTCGGTGACGCACGCGACCCATCCGGACAACGGACCGGCCATCCGCCGCCCGGCGATCTGGGCCCGCGCGACGCGCTCGAACCGGTACGACGGGTCGAAC
>CAYOGX010000941.1:0-2685 GCA_964403235.1 uncultured Planctomycetales bacterium
ACCTCGGCGGTGGGGATGTTCTTCGGGCACTACATCGCCTGGATCTGTGCGGGCATCATGGGGGCCGGCACCGCCCTGGTGCTCGGCACGACGCTGGCCCAGCTCGACGCGGGCGCGATCGCCATGCAGTCGCTCGGCCTGGCCGGTGGGATCGCGGTCGTCCTGGCCGGGTGGACCACCTCCAATCCCACGATGTACCGGGCCGGGCTCGCCTTCCAGGCCGTCACGCCCGGCTGGCCTCGATGGGCGGTCACCATGGTGGCCGGCATCGCCACCACCATCATCGCGTGCTTCCCGTTCGTGTTTACCGAGTTGCTCAACTTCGTGGGCTGGTATGGCCTGCTGCTGATGCCCGTTGGTGCGATCGTCTTCGTCGAGCATTGGATCTTCCCCAGGATCGGCCTGACCCGGTATTGGGCTTCTCGCAAGGGGCTGACGGTAAGCTGGCCGGCCTTGGTTAGTTGGGCCATCGCCATCGCGGTGGCCATCACGCTGGACACGACCGGCATGCTGCACGCGATTGTGGGGTCCGGGCGGGCCGACGGCGACAAGTTCTTCCTGTTCGTTCCCATCTGGCTGCTGACCGCCGTGCTTTACCTGATCTTCGCGCCGATGGCGGGGGCGCGCCAGACGTTCCCCGAGCAGCCCGACGAGCCAACGGGCGAGCCGTCAGCGCCGGGCTCGGCCGCTGAATCCGCACCGGACCAGGACACCGCGCCTGCCGGACCGGCAGGGGGCAACGTCGTCGTGCTGTGGGCGTCGGGCGTCATCGCCGGACTGGCCCTACTCGCGTGCGTGGTACTGCCTATCTGGGTCTTCGTCATGGGCGCCGAGGGGTACGATGAGCGTCTGGCCACCTTCAAGGCCATCGTCGTCTGGGTCAGCCTGATCTACCTCGCCGCCGCCACCGTGTGGGCGGTCCAGAAGGACAAGCGAAAGGGCGGGTTCTAGCGTTGTTCTCGGTAGGGGCGTTTCGTGTTGTGTTCCCGGGTGGCATGGGCAGGCTGAGCGAGGCACGAGCGAAGTTTGACCGTGCGATGGCGTGCAATCGTGTGAACACGGGCAACTCCGACCCTCACGGGTCGGAGCCTACCCATGGGACCCCTCGGGGGTCACACGAGACTGTCCGAGCGAAAATGGCACCTCAAGCCGTTTCAGGACCCGCGGTTGTGTGCTACTGACGACGGATTCGCAGGCGCCGTGGACCAGGTCCAACGCCGCCAACGAAAGCGCATGAGGAGCGAATACGCATGGCGCGGAAACGATCGGGGCAACCCAACGTCGTTGTCTTCTTCACCGACCAGCAGCGGTGGGATACCACCGGCGTGCACGGCAACCCGCTTGACCTGACGCCGAACTTCGATCGGATGGCGCAACGGGGTACACACCTGTTCAACGCGTGCACGTGCCAGCCCGTTTGCGGACCGGTGCGGTCGTGTCTGCAAACCGGGCTGTACGCGACCAACACGACGGTGTTTCGGAACGGCCTGCCCCTGCCAACCGACCTGAAGACGCTCGCCCACGACTTCGGCCAGGCCGGCTACCAGACGGGCTACATCGGTAAGTGGCACCTGGCCGACAGGAGCATCGAGGGACCGGTGCCCGAGGCCAACCGCGGGGGGTATCAATACTGGCTGGCCTCGAACGTGCTCGAGTTCACGTCCGAGGCCTATCGCACGGTCATGTACGACAACGACAACAAGCCTGTCCGGCTGCCCGGCTACCGCGTGGACGCCGTGGCGGACGCGGCCATCCGCTACATCGACCAGCACCGGGATCGGCCGTTCTTCCTATGGACGTCGTTCGTCGAGCCGCATTTCCAGAATCGCATCGACGACTACCCGCCGCCGGACGGCTACCGCGAGCGCTACACGGGCCGATGGATCCCGCCCGACCTCGCTGCGCTGGGCGGCTCGACGCATCAGCACCTGGCCGGGTACTACGGCATGGTCAAGCGCCTCGACGAGGCGTTGGGCCGGCTGCTCGACGCGCTCAAGAGCCTCGACCTGATCGACAACACGATCGTGCTGTTCACGTCCGACCACGGCTGCCATTTCAAGACGCGCAACAGCGAGTATAAGCGGTCGTGCCACGAGAGCTCGGTCCGCGTGGCGACGGCCCTGCAAGGGCCGGGCTTCGACGGCGGCGGGCAGATCCGACAGCCCGTCAGCCTCGTCGACCTGCCCCCGACGCTTCTCGCCGCAGCCGGGCTGCCCGTGCCCGAGCACATGCAAGGCCGATCCGTTCTGCCGTTGACGACCGGACGGGCCGACGGCTGGCCCGAGGAGGTCTTTATCCAGATCAGCGAGTCTCAGGTCGGGCGCGCCGTGCGCACGCTGCGGTGGAAGTACAGCGTCGTCGCGCCGGGCAGGCACGGCGGCAAGCACCCCAACGCCGACCGCTACGTCGAGGAGTTCCTGTACGACCTGGAGGCCGACCCCTATGAGCTGACCAACCTGATCGGGCTCGAATCGCACCATGAGGTGGCGGCCGTGATGCGGCACCGGTTGATCCGCTGCATGGTCGAGGCGGGTGAGGCGGCTCCCACGATCGAACCCGCGCCGTCGCGCCGTTCGGGGCAGCGCAGCGTCCTGCCCAAGGAGGTCCGCGGTTGAGCGAAGGCGTCGGCGCCCAACCGGAGCGCGAAGACGTCGGACCCGGTATGCGGTTGGCGTCACGCCGCGG
>CAYOGX010000942.1:0-2682 GCA_964403235.1 uncultured Planctomycetales bacterium
CCTCCGGGCCGTCGGAGATCCACAAGATCGCGTGGGGAGACGCTCCCATCTTGGACGGGAGCGAGATCTCGGCCAGGATCTTGAGGCCCTGCTCGGACTCAAACAGGTAGCGGAGGCGCTTGACGCCGGCCGTGGTTCGCTCGTCTAGCAGTTCCGCGCGGAGGGGGCACTTGCTCGTGGGCCAATTGACGAAGACGTTCTCGGCGAGCAGGCGGGTCATGGCGTGTCGATCAACCGGCGGCGACGTGCCGCCCGCGTAGCGCCGCTCGTAGGTCGGCACGAGCAGGCGGTCGATCTTCTCGTTGATGAACTCGGTGGGGGGCTTCTCGGGGTCGGCCCAGACGCGCGGTTCGGCCTCTTTGGGGATGGCCTTGAGCACGGCTTTTCGGTTGACGTTCAGGTCCGTTTGCTTGTCGCGGAGCCAGCGGTTGAAGAAGTTCATCGCGTTCGACTGGAACTGCGGGAAATCCTTGTGCGGGCCGGGCACGTCGACCATCTGGAACCGCTCGGGCTGGTCGTACAGCTCGTAAACGCGTCGCATCCGCTGGTAGAAGTCGCGGTAGCCCTTCGGCGGGAAACAGCCGTCATCGGTCGAACACTGCGACAGCAGCGGCCGCGGCGCGATCAGGGCGCAGTAGTCGACCGAGTCGATGCCGTAGACGTTGACGAAGAAGTTGCAGTCGCAGTGCGTCCGCAGCGTGTCAGCCGTGATGTGGTTGCACAGCGTGTACGTTGCATGGTCCGAGACGACGACCTTGATCCGCTCGTCGACGGCGGCGGTGAAGTAGCTGAAGGTGCCGCCGCCGCTGCGTCCGGTGATGCCGATGCGGCCCTTGTCGATCTCGGCACGAGACTCGAGATAATCGAGCGCGCGGACGGCGTTCCAAATCTCGATGCCGGCGGGCGTGTAGCCGGTGCTGAAGTTCTCCCACCCCTTGCCGCGATGGGTGTAGCGGTGTCGGCCGGGGATCTCGCTGTGTTGGATCGGGTCGACGATGAGGCAGGCGTAGCCGTTCTGGGCGTACCAGATGGGGTGGTGGCGGTAGTGGCCCTTCGAGCCGGCCGGCCCGCCGGCGTGGCCGCACAGATAGATGATCGTCGGCAACGGTCCGCTGCGCTTCTTCGGTAGGTACAGATTGGCCGTCACGAGGAAGTCCGGCAGGCTCTGGTAGTGCAGGCATTCGACGGTGAAGTCCTTCTTGTCGAGCGTGCGGGTGACGGTCGCGTTGAGAGGCGTTCGTGTGGGCAGGGGGTCGAGCCCGACCATGTAAAGCAGCCTGCGGCGGACATGCTCACGATGGGCGTTCCATTCGTCGATACGCGTGGCGTGCCGCAGGGCGTTTGCGGAGAGGTCCTGCGCCAGCCGGAACAGATAGCCCTCGATCTGTACGGACGCCTGACGCGTGTCCAACCCGTTACGTTGTTGTTCGGCCATAGCGCGGTCCACCTGCGTCCACGACGAGATTACCACGGCGCCGATGACGCCCGGCACCATCGCACGTTGAAACAAAACCGGCATGCGCACACTCCTTCTTCGAGCACGTCGATTGAGGCGCGTCACGACGTCTTGACGCCCAGATCCGAGACGGTGAACAGGGCCTCGAACGTCAGGCCGGCGGCCTCGACGTTCTCGCGGGCGCCCTCCTGGCGGTCGATGACGGCGACGATGCGTTCGACGGTGGCCCCGGCGTCCTGGAGCACCTTGGCGGCCTCGATGATTTGGCCGGCGGTGGTCACGACGTCTTCGACCAGCAGTACGTGGTCGCCGGGCTCAAGCTGGCCCTCGAACGCCTTGGCGGTCCCGTAGTCTTTTTTGGCGTTGCGGACGATGACGAATGGCTTGCCGCAGGCCATGGCCGTTGCCGTCGCCAGCGGCACGCCGCCCAACTCCGCACCGGCGATGCGATCGATCTGGTCGGTGACGCGTCGGGCGAACAGGCGGCCCAGCTCGGCCAGGATAGTTGGTTGTGTCTCGAACAGGTACTTGTCGAGGTAGTAGTGGCTCCGCCGCCCGGAGCGGAGGACGAAATCGCCCTCCAGATAGGCGGCGTCCTTGATCGCGGCAATGAGCTCGTCTCGGTCCATGGGTAACTCACGCTCCGGGATGCCCGCGGCGCACGTGGGCATGCCGCCCGCCATTCTTGAGCCTGGACACTAGTCCTCGGTCTCCATCTTGGGCAGGCGTGCGGCGGCGCCGGTCTGGCCGATCACGATCAGCGTGTCGCCCTCGAGGATCGTCTCGTCGGCGCCCGGATTAAAGACGGTTTGGCCGTCGGCGCGCTTGATGGCCACAACCATCACTTCGGCCTGGCGGCGGAGATCGGCCTGTTTCAGCGTCTGGTCCCTCAGCGGCGAGTCGGACGCCACGAGGTATTCGTCCAGCTCGAGCTCCACGCCCTTGGCCGTCACCTCGATGAAGTCGGCGACGCTCGGTCGGATCATCACGTTCGCCACCCGCATGGCCCCGATGACGGCCGGGCAGATCACGCGGTCCGCGCCGGCGCGTTGGAGTTTGGGCTGGGCGCTGAGCTGCTCGGCCCGCGCTGCGATGGTCAGATCGCTCCGCAATCCCCGCGCCGTCAGCGTGACGTAGACGTTGGCCGAATCCTCCGGCAACGCCGCCACCAGTCCGCGCGCCCGCATCACGCCCGCTTGCAGCAGCGTCTCCTCCTCGGCTGCGTC
>CAYOGX010000943.1:0-2678 GCA_964403235.1 uncultured Planctomycetales bacterium
CTCGCGGAGTCCCGGCAGGAGCACGGCCAACAGCAGCGAGATGATGGCGATGACCGTCAGCAACTCAATGAGCGTGAAGCCCGGGGACCGGTGCCGACGGCTCGGCGCCGTTTCTCGATGGAGAGTCCCAGTCGCTGTTCGACGCGCACTCATCTCAACGGCTCCGGTCCTGCTCGGACGACGCTTCGGACGGCTTGGTCGTTTGCGTCAGTGTCTGGAGACGGACCCGCGCCCTGATCGCGCACCAACCGGCCTTGCTGGCCCGGACACACCGACGATAGGCCTCGACGGCCTCGGGGACGTTTCCGTCCCTGAGGTGATGCTCGGCGATGACGTACTCCGCAAAGCCGCGCTCGAGCTGGCCCAACGCCTGCCGAAACGCATTCACCTTCGCGGTCAGCGGCCTCGGATCGAGCAGAAACAGCACGGCCGTCTTCTCCCGACAGTCGTTCGGTAGCATCTTGCTGATGGTTCCGGCCTCTTCGGTCCGGCCCTGATGCCAGGCCACCAGGAACCACGCCACCGTGTTCTGTCGGAACGCCACCGCGGAGATGTCTGCGAGCTCCTGGCGGGTCGCAAGGCTGGCCTGGTCGCTGCGGGCCTTCTTGCCCAGCGCCTTTCGGGCCTGGAGATAGAAATCGAAGCTGATGTAGCCGAACGCCAGGATGATCACCGCCAGCAACCCGACGACGGCCGCGGCGTACCGATGCCTGGCCATCAGCTTGCGAATCAAATACAGCGAACTGGTGGACTTGGCCACGATGGGCAGGCCCTGCAGCCAGCACTTCAGGTCGTAGTACAGCTCGGTCGCGGACTGGTAGCGGCGATCCGGCTCCTTGGCCAACGCCTTGAGCACGATGGTCTGCACGTCGGAGTCGATTCGGGGCACGATCCTGGACGGCCTGACCGGGTCGGCCCGGCGTATGTTTTGCAGGACGTCCGGGAACTCACCCTGAACGTCATACGGGAACTGCCGGGTCACGAGCTTGTAGAGGATCACACCGAGCGAGTAGACGTCGGTGCGGACGTCCAGGTCCCCCGGCCTACCCGAGGCCTGCTCGGGTGACATATAGGCCAGCGTTCCGATGATCTGACCTGTCATGGAGGCGGCGACCCCGGGTGCCGGGGCCGCGTCCCGGTTGTCCACGGGCTTGGCCAATCCGAAGTCCACGACCCGTGGCTCGCCGTCGGCGTCGACCAGGATGTTGGACGGTTTCAGGTCGCGGTGGATGATCCCACGCCGGTGGGCGTAGGCAACGCCGTCGCACACCTTGAGAAACAGTGCCATCACGTCGCGAAGGGCTAGGCCGGCGGACGCCACATACTGGTCTAACGGTTTCCCGTCGATGTACTCCATCGCGAAGTAGTATCGGCTTTGCGTGACGCCGCTTTCGTAGACAGTGACGATGTTGGGGTGGCGGAGGCCTGCCGCGAGCTCTACCTCACGTTCGAAGTAGTGCCGGTCCCGAGCGGAGGCGAGCGGTCCGTGCGGCAAGACCTTGACGGCCACCGTCCGCTTGGTTGCCTTCTGCACGGCCTTGTAGACCACGCCCTGCCCGCCACGGTGGATCTCGTCGATGATCCGGTAGTCGGGAAGGGCTTCGGGAAGTACGGCGGCGAACTCGGAATCGTCCACCAGCGGGAACTCGGAAGGCGACACGTCCATCGTTTCGGCCGCCCGTTGCCGCGCCTGCTGGATCATCGCCAGCATGCCGAGTTCCTCGCCGAGCTCCGGCATCAGGTCGGCGTAGGCGGCAATGAATTCGTCGTCGGACACCTCCTCACCGGCCTGCCGACGGTGCATGGCCTCCTCGACCACCTGCCGTATCCGTTCGGCACGATTTTCGGCCTTGTCCTGGCTCGATGTGTCCGTGGGAGCCATGCCGCCTCCCCAGCGGGTGGTAGGTGCAGCAGCAGTCTCACGGCAGATCGCCCCTGCACCAACGCGTCTGCCTAGTCGTATTAACGCAATCGACGCGCACGGCTCACTAGGTTGCGCTCAGAAAATCTGACGCACGTCCCAGCGATTCACGCAACCGCTGGAGCCCGCGATGGCACAACATGTGCACCGCCCGGGGCGTCCGGTCCATCCTGGCCGCCACGTCGGCTACGGGAAGACCTTCCAGATACCGAAGGCAAATCGCCTGCCGGTAGTCGTCCCTCAGACCCGCCAGGGCCACGTGGATGGCCGATCCCGCCTCGTGACGTGCCGCCGAACGACTCGGCGTATGCTCGTCGACGTTGACCAGCGCCAGCAGGTCCAGCACAGAGCTCGACTCGGCTCTCGCGGGCACGTCAGCGGGGCGCCGTCCGCCGCCCCGTTTGGCCGCCTTGTGCGCCCGGATGACGTCCACCAACCGATGCTCGGCGATCGTCGTCAGCCAGTGATAGAACGAGTCGGATCCTTGCGGTCCGAAGGTCTTGATGTGACGGAACACCTCGGTGTAGGTCAATTGCAGTACGTCCTCGGCGGCCATGAACCCTCGTAGGCTTTCAGGGAGCTTGTGCTGGATGAATCCCAACAGACGCCGATGATGTCTCAGCAATAGTGGCTCGAGGGCCAGCTCGTCCCCACCCGTGGCGCGCGCAATCAGATCCGCTTCGGATTCGGCTCGATCCATTGGACCCTCGCCCCCTCACCCGCCGGCGTTGTAGAAAGGTGTTCTGCCGACCCGATA
>CAYOGX010000944.1:0-2678 GCA_964403235.1 uncultured Planctomycetales bacterium
TTGACATATCACTGGCCTTTTGGATGGAGGAGCAAGTCATGACAAGGCATGGGTTCCTGGTCGCTTTGGTGTGCGCGGTCTGGCTCGGTGTCCCTACCGTGACGCTCGCCGACTGGTTCGACAACTTCAACGACGGGTATTACGAGCGGACGCCCAACGACCCCCGGTATGATGCCAACGATCCCTACTGGACGAACCCCAACAACTGCGTCCTGTGGGACATCGACAACCCCGACTGGGAGATGCACGAGCTGATTGGCGAGGTCTGGGCGGAAGGCATCGACGACGGTTGGCTGCGCTTGTATGTACAAGGGCAGGTGATGATGGGCCTTGCGTTCCTCGGCGCCGGCGTGGAAGACTACCAGGACCCGAACGTCAGTTTCACGTTCTACGACGATTCGGCCCCTCACTACATCATGGCGCTGACGAAGACCAACGACCCCACCCAAGGCGCGACCTACGTGTTCCTGCATGCGGATGTCATCACCTGGACGGGTTACGGGTTTAGGAAGGCGTTCCATCCAAACGACTCGAGCTTCGCGATCACACATTTTAATGCGACCGATTACACCTTCGGGATCAAGCGGGATTGGCCCGACCCCAACACCGCGCCGGACGAGGAGAACGGCTTCTGGTTCGCCTTTCAGTTCGACCCCGACGATCCGAACGGGACCGGCGACGCGAACGATCCCAACAACCACTGGTTCCGGGTGGCGGCCTGGAACGGCGGCAAACACGGTTGGGACGGCGAATGGTTCATGGAATTTCCCGTGATCCACCCCAATTGGCCCCCCGGGGACCCGAACCTGGACATGAACTTCGATGAAGGTATCAGCGTCGTCGCGGTGGCGGGCACCGGCGATATTGGGATTGTCCCCGACATGTCCTTCGACCACGTCGAGGTCCGTTGGGGGTCCTTCACCAATGTGTCCCGCGCGCTGACCATCACGATGAAGGACTGTTGTGACCTCAAGATCGATCCCGACCTGCTCGACGACCCGAACCACGACCCCAACGACCTCGGCGAGCTCCGGCGCTACACGCACGAGACGGGCGTCGTCCTTCACGCCGCCGTGCCCTGCGGCAACAAGAGTTTCAAGAAGTGGACCATCAAGGGGCCGAACGATTCGGGCGATCCGCTCTACCAGATCGTCACCGACACCAACGAGGTCGTGTACCTGACGATGGACGGCGACTACCTGGTCAAGGCCACGTGCAAGTGCGGCGGGGGCGGGATCGAGCCGTTCGCGGCCACGGTCCTGTTGGTGCTCGGATTGACCGTGGTCATCCGCCGGTTGACCTAAACCACCGACAAGGCTGTTAGGGGCGTTTGACAAGAACATGCCGACATCCGAGAGGTCGGCAACGAGTACCGATCACGATCAAGACCCCGTCGAGGTGGAGGTGATGCCTCCGCCCCGGCGGGCTTTCGCATTGGCACGGCGCCGTCGCGCGGTCCCCCTGTGCCCTTCGCGCCGTTGACCGGGCGCGGACTTGCCTCCACAAACCCACCTGCCTGATGGACCCTTCGACCCACATGGCCGATAATGGGCGGCAACGAAGCCGCACGAGGAGATCCCGTTCATGTGCTCACGCTGGATGTCGTTGGTCGTTGTAGCGGTAGCCCTGGCGAGTGCCGGGGCAGTGGTCCGGGGGGATGATTTCCTGACGGTCAAGCAGGGCCGATTCGTCGATCCCGCGGGCCGGCAGGTCATCCTGCACGGCATCAACATCGGCGCGAAGCACAAGCACACGAACTACGTCAGTTGGCACGGCCCGGCCGATTTCGCGCGGATGCGGGCGTGGGGGTTCAACTGCGTGCGTCTGCTGATCATCTGGGCGGCGATCGAGCCCGAGTGCGGCCGGTACGACGAGGCCTACCTCCGCCGGATCGACAAGCGGATCGCCTGGGCCCGGTCGAATGGCCTGCGCGTCCTGCTGGACATGCATCAGGATCTGTGGGGCGAGAAATGTCGCGGCGACGGGGCGCCGGCCTGGGCAACACTCGACCACGGCCGACCCGACCGCCGGCTGGGCCTGGTCTGGAGCGACGGCTACCTCGTCAGCCCGATGATCCAGACCGCCTTCGACAGCTTCTGGGCCAACAGACCGGGGCCCGACGGCGTGGGCATCCAGGACCGCTTCGCATTGGCCTGGCAGCACGTCGCCAAGCGCTACGCCGACGACCCCACTGTCGTCGGATACGACCTGTTCAACGAGCCGTTCCCCGGTTCGGAGATGCTGCTGGCTCTGGCCAGGGCCATCCCGAAGGCGATCGAGGTCCTAAGTCCCCCAGACAGCAGGGGCGGCCTGTTCGAGCTGATCAGAACGCTGGGCGACAGGCAACGCCGCCACGAGGTCTTCGACAGGTTTAACGACATCGAGGCGTATCGCTCGTACATCGAGGTGCCCGAACCGATCTTCCAGCGGTTCGAGCGGACCAAGCTCAACCCGATGTACCGTCGGGTGGCCCGGGCCATTCGTCAGGTCGACCGACGGCACATCCTGTTCCTCGAGCCCTGCGTCCTGGCCAACCAGGGCGTGAGGAGCGCCCTGGAGCTCGTCCCGGCTCCAAACGGCCAGCCCGATCCGCTCCAGGCCATCGCCCCCCACGCCTACGACGTCGTGACCGACATCCCGGGCGCCGGCGCCGTCAACGAACGGCGGGCCGAGCTGAT
>CAYOGX010000945.1:0-2671 GCA_964403235.1 uncultured Planctomycetales bacterium
CATACGCCATGGGGACCCTGGAGAAGTTTGGCAGCCCCGCCACGAGCGTGACCGACGCCTGCCGCGAGGCCGGCCGACAGATCGTGACCGACGGCAAGATGGACCCGGCCGTTCTCGACCGCGTCAGCGAAGACCTGATGCCGCTCGAGATGTACTTCAACGGCGCCAACGACATCATGCACCAGGCCAAGGTCAAGAGCGGCATCGCCTGAGCGCGCGGGTGGCATGCCCAGGCGAAGCGCGGCCATGCCGCAGCAACGGGTGGCACGGTCAAGCGAAGCCGAGGAACGAGGCTGAGCTTGGCCGTGGGGATGCGTAAGATCCTGACATTACGGCCAAGGCCCGACCCTGACGGGTCGTCCCTTGACCCTGCCACCCGAAAAGGACAATCGGTGACGCGTCAGCGCGCTGGTTGACCGTCGACGTGCGTAGCCCCTCCTGCAAGCGTGCCATCGACTGTGCCCTCGACGCAGACGCCCCGATCCGTTAGAAACCACGCTCCCATGTGCAGGAACTTGATCGTCATCACGATCACGGCCGTCTTGTTCGGCCTGACGTTCGGCGTGTACGACCTCGTCTTGCCGCTGTGGTTGAAGACCAACGGCATCAACTACATGCAGATGGGTTGGATCTTCGCGGTCAGCAACGGCCTGATGATCCTGTTGCCGATCGTGACGGGCCGGCTGGCCGACCACTTCGGGCGAAAGCGCTTCTTCGCGACGGCGTTGGCCTGTTGCGGCGCCGCGTGTGCCGCCACGCCCATGACGGTCAACGTGGCAGGACAGACGATCCTCCGCGTGTTGCAGCGGGCGGCGACCGGGGTCTACGAGTCGCTGCAGGGCGTGCTGATCTTCGAGACCAACCGGGCCAAGTTTCTGCTGTCGATCCGCCTGGCCCGCGGGTTCGAGTTTACCTGCAACGCGCTCGGCGCGTTTTTGGTCTGGGCGTTGATCCGGGGCCAAACCGGTGCGGACAAGCTCGCATCGCCGATGTATGTCGCTTGCGGGCTGCTGCTGGTGTCATTTGTCCTGGTCGTGGGTTGGCTGCGCGAACCCGAGAGCGTCCCGGCGAACAACCTGGCGAACCGACGACTGAACCCGTTCGGGCTGCCGCCGGTCCTGATCCTGCTGGCCGTATTCAATTTCGTGTTCTCCCTGGGTCTGTCCATCAGCCACTCCCAGATGATGGTGCTGTTCTTCTACGACAAGTTCAACCTGGCCGAGCACCAGGTCGCGTGGGTCAGCATGGCCCACCGGGTGAGCCTGGGCCTGCCCATGATGCTGGCGGCCTTTTGGGTCACCCGGCCGAACAAGTGGCTGTTCGCGGTTACGGTGGCCCTGGAAGGCCTTCTGGTCTCCGCGACGGTGTTTCCGACGGGCGTGGTCGGTGCGGTGGCGGTTTGGTTCCTGCACGATCCGATCGGTGCGGCCATCTGGTTCCCGATGAACGCCTGGTACATGCAGCACTATGCCCGTCCCGACCGGCGGGCCGCCGATGTCGCCACGGTGATGGCGATGAACACCTTGGGTATGGCCATCGGGCCCCTCATCGCCGGCCAGTTGGCCGAGTACGCCGGGCCGGTGCCGTCCCCGCTCAGCGGCGCGATCGATCTGCCGTTCTTCGCCAGCGGCCTGATTGTGGTGATCTCAGCGGCGCTGATCTGTTTCCTGCCCCGGGCCCCGCGCGACGCGGCGCCGAGACCCGGTTGAGACAGGGCGGTGTGGCAGGTGTTGTCAAGCGCATTCAATCCGAGACGCGACCGTAAGGGAGCGTTTGCCTCGAACCCGGCGGTGTTCCGCGACTGGACAAGCGCCGCCAGATCGAAAACACTGTTAGCGGATATCCAGATTACCAGTCGATCAAGGAGATGTGCGCGATGTCGATCTGCACGTACCTGGCGGGCCTGGTAGCGGCTTTAGCGACGGCGGGGGGTGACTTCGACGTCAAGTCGCCCGCGTTCAAGAAGATCCTCGCGGCCGATGCCAAGCTGACCAAGTTGGCCGGCGGCATGAACTTCACCGAAGGCCCGGTCTGGGTCGAGAAGGAACGGTACCTGCTGTTCAGCGACATCCCCGCCAACGAGGTGAAACGCTGGTCGAAGGCGGACGGCCTGAGCACCTGGCTCAAGCCCAGCCACAACGCCAACGGGCACACGCTCGACCGGCAGGGACAACTGATCAGTTGCGAGCACAGCGCCCGACGCGTCACGCGGATGACGTTGGACGGTAAACGCACCACCCAGGTGCTCGCGGACAAGTTCAAGGGCAAACGGTTCAACGCGCCGAATGACGCGGTGGTCAAGCGCGACGGCACGATCTGGTTCACGGACCCGGGCTACGGCATGGACCGCAAGCTGGCCGAACTGGACAAGAACTACGTGTTCCGTCTCGATCCCAAGACGGGCGAGCTGACGGCGGTGGCGGACGACTTCGACCGGCCTAACGGCCTGTGCTTCTCGCCCGACGAGAAGCGGCTGTACATCGCCGATTCGTCCAAACGCCGGCACGTGAGGGTGTTCGACGTGACCGACGACAACCGGCTGACCAACGGCCGCGTCCTGGCGACGCTGCCGAAGGGCGTGCCCGATGGGATGCGGGCAGACACGGACGAGCGTCTGTACGTCACCGGCGGCGAGGGCGTGTACGTCTATGCCCCTAGCGGCGAGCTGCTG
>CAYOGX010000946.1:0-2665 GCA_964403235.1 uncultured Planctomycetales bacterium
ACGCGCACAATACAATCGTCCTGTGCCTCGCGGAGCTGGGGGTGCTGGGCACAGCAGCCTTTACGGCCATTCTGTGTGTCGTGTGCCTGCAGATCCGCCGGCTCAAACGGATCGTCTCGGCCACGCCGCACCTGCGGGGGCTGACGCTGGATGTCTTCGCGCTCGAAACGTCTATCATCATGTTCATGGTGGGCGGGATGACGGTCAGTAGGTTCTACTGCGAGATGCTGTGGTGCCTGCTGGCCCTGCCGATCTGTCTGGAACGGGCCGTGGCCAACGAGCTGCGTCACCCGGCGCTGGCCCCCGGGCCCACCGCTCAGCCCGCCGATCCGCTGGCTGGGAGCGTACCCGGCCTGACGGGCGCCTGAGCGGTCAGTCAGCTTCCGCAGGCTTCAGGACGGTCCCGGGTTGGGACAGATTGCACCGACCATTTGACCCGCCGGCTCACACCCGGCAATAATAGAGGTAGACGGGGTTCGGGAGGGGCCTTGAGGTTGCCTGCTTGCTCCTGTCCCCAGAATTCGACCTACCAATGGGTTAGAGCTAGGCGTCGCCCGCTCGTGGCGGGCGATGGTCTGCCCGGATGACCCGGACAGGCTGGGGAAGGAATGGACCCACGAGCACTAGCGTGCGGGGTGGTGGCGGCAGCGTTGTCCGTGCCGGCGACCGTGTCGGGAACGGTGCTGCCGGGGGTCCCGTCCTACTATTGGTACCACGGCTGCTCGCCGACGTCGGGCGGGATGATGGTGGGGTACTGGGACGGCCTGCCCGGTTACGAGAACCTGTTCTACGGCGATGCCTCGGTCGAGACCCGGGCCGTTCGTGACATGATCGCATCGCCCAACCACATCCAAGACCCCCTGCTCCAGCACCCCAGTGACTGCATCGCCGACTTCATGCAGACCGATGCGGCTGGCTATACGGACTGGGCCGACATCGGTCCGGGCCTGGAACAGTACATCGAATGGGACAACCCCGACACGCCCGTCAACGAGAGCCACGAGGCCACCGTCACGACGTACCAGGCGTTCGGCGGGCTGAGCTGGGAGCTGTTCAAGGGCCAGATCGACGCCGGTCGGCCGGTCCTGATGAACCTGTACGCCTACGTCGAGGGCGAATTCCTCGGTCACTCGGTCGTAGGCTATGGGTATCAGGACGACATGTTCGAGATATCGCTCCTGGACGGGGCCGGGCAGGTCAATCTGACGGTGGGCGGGTTCACCGTGCAGGACACCTGGGGCGAGGGCACCTCGGGCAGCAGCTGGTGGGGGTGGGACCGCGACCCCTGCGCGCCCGTCGAGCCGGTGATCGACGGGCAGGGCCACGAATGGTGGCCTTGGCTGGATATGGGCCTTTACCCTGAGGACCCGATGTACGAGTGGTTCGCCTATCAGGCCGTCACGCTCGACATCATCGTGCCCGAGCCCACAACGGCCGCGCTGTTGGCCGCATCGTGTCTCGTCCTCATCCCACGTCGCGTCAGCCGCCGCCGGACCGATCGCTGACCCGATCCCCAACGCGCGCCTGTTTCAGCACACCGATGTCCTCTCGTCCAAGCGCACGAACACGTCGCGTAGAGCGGGTCAAGGTCAATTGTCGGTGGGCCCGAGCGTGTCCAGCAGGAGCTGGGGGGCGTCCTGCCAGCCGAAGGGGAAAACGGTGCCCTCCAGCGGAGACAGCTTGAAGATCTGTGGCACGAGGATCGTGTCCGACGTCCCAGTCGAGTCCATCAAGCCGGTCACGTCGGCCGTGTGCTCCAGACCGAGCAGGTGCCCGATCTCGTGGGCGGCGACGTTGCCGATGCTGGTCAACAGCGCGTCGACCGTGGGCGTCTGGGAGAACGGGTTGGTCCAACGGTCGGTGAAGATGATGGCTTCGTCGGCCGGGTCGCCATTGTAATGATCGATCCCCTGGGCGATACCGAACGCCGTGCCGCTCTGCCCGCCGAAGACCACGCGGCTGTAGGTGCCCTCGTCCGGGAGGCCGATATCGTCGGTGGTGAAAAAGTCGACGTCGTAGGCGCTGAAGCGATCCTCCAGGACATCCTTGATGCCCTGCTTGACCTCGTCGTCTCTGCCGTCCAGGCGCGCGTCGACGCCGGCCGGATCGAAGGGGCTGATGCGGTAGGTCCTGTCGCCGGGGATGTTGACGATGGCGCCGTCGAAGTCGAGCAGGACGGCCTGGTCCCGGGGGGCCGGTACCGTTCCGTCGCGGGTCACCTGGATCTCCAACGAGTACCCCCCCGAACTCGGGGCGAAGCCGCTGCTGGAGACGGCCAGATAGTAGTGGTCGGCGGCATGATGGACGATGTGGTCGATCACGCTGTCGAACATGCTGGCGGCGTAGTCCTCGTCGTCGTTGTAGTTGACCAGGTTCAACCCGGTGTCGAACAGGGCCGCCAGGGCATCCAATGACGAACCGTCGACGGCCCTGACCTCCACGGCCACGCGGTCGCCCGGCTGCATGGGCCCCAGATCGTAGACGTCCACGTCCTCAGCGGGATCGACGGTGCCGGACAGACTGGCGTGACCGGCATCGTCGAACGGGACCTGGGCCGCCTGCGTGATGTCGTTGTTGGGTTCGGCGTCCTTGGCGACCGGCGGGCGTAGGGTCCCGGGCCAGCCCAGCATGGACAGGAAGGATTGCAGCGTCAACGGCGCCGGGC
>CAYOGX010000947.1:0-2664 GCA_964403235.1 uncultured Planctomycetales bacterium
TGATCAACGGCTGGCGGAAGGTCTGGGGCCAGGGCGACTTCCCGTTCTACTTCGTCCAGTTGGCGCCGTTCCGCTACGGCGGCGACGTGCTGGCGCTGCCCATGATCTGGGAGGCCCAGACGGCTTGCCTGTCGATCCCCAACACGGGCATGGCCGTCACCGTCGACATCGTCGATAACATCAAGGACATCCACCCGATCAACAAGCAGGACGTCGGCAAGCGTCTTGCGCTGTGGGCGTTGGCCAAAACCTACGGCCGAACCGACCTGGTCTACTCGGGCCCCCTCTACAAGTCGATGTCGGTCGAAGACGGCAAGGTCCGCATTCGGTTCGACCACGTCGGCGGCGGATTGGTGTCGGGCGACGGCAAGCCGCTGACGCATTTCCAGATCGCCGGGGCGGACAAGGCGTTCGTCGACGCGCAAGCGAGCATCGACGGTGAGACGGTCGTCGTGTCGGCCGATGGTGTGACCGCGCCGGTCGCGGTCCGGTTCGCCTGGCACCAGGAGGCGCAACCGAACCTCAAGAACAAAGAAGGATTGCCCGCCTCGCCGTTCCGCACCGACCGATGGTAGGAACGAAGGACGAAGAGGGAAGCGAGAGGGGCAAATGAGAGCGCTTGAGTGATTCATCTGTGCGCGACGGGTGGCACGGTCAAGCGAAGCCGAGGGACGAGGCGGAGCTTGGCCGTGAGCGTGACAGCAACCTGACCCGCATGGCTAAGGTCCGACCCTCGCGGGTCGTCCCTTGACCATGCCACCCGTCGGGCCGCGCTTGGGCGGCGGGATGCGAAAAGGGACTAGGGCGTTGGCGTCTTTCTCGGGGGACCTGAAATAGAAAGGACCGGTGACCAATGGTGTCGCGGGAATTGATAAGGGTTTGTCGGACAACGCGGTCCGCGTACGTGTTTAGCGTCTTTGCTCAGTGGCATGGGCAGGCTTCGCGAGGAACGAGCGAAGTTTGCCCGTGCGGACGCCCGTTATCGTACATCCACGGGCAAGACCCGACCCTCACGGGTCGGGCCCTGCCCATGCCACCCCACAACTGGACGCGAAACGCGCACGCGGCCGCGTTGGCTCTGGTGCTGTCAGTGGCGGTGACGGTGTGCCATGGTGCTGGACCAACCCAGCCGGGCAGCGCACCGAACGCACAAGCGGTGGCCGAGGTCCGGGCCGGGAAACGCCCGGTGGCAAACGTGGCGTGGTGGGGGTTCGATCCGGCCGACGCGACCCGATTCCTCCAGGCCGCCATTGACGCCGGCGCGCGGACGGTGCTCGTCCCGTACATGGGGGCCGAGTGGATCGTCACGCCCATCAAGCTGCGGAGCCGCCTGACGCTGGTCTTCGAGCCCGGCGTCGTCGTTCTCGCCAAGAAGGGCGCGTTCAAGGGCAAGGGCGACGCCCTGTTCCGGGCGTCCGACGCCAGCGATATCACCATCCACGGCTACGGGGCGACGCTGCGGATGCGCAAGAAGGACTACCAGAGCGCCCCCTATGCCAAGGCCGAGTGGCGACACGTGCTCAATTTCAAGGGCTGTCGGCGGGTCCGCGTCGAGGGCGTGCGGCTCGAGAGCAGCGGCGGTGACGGCATCTACGTCGGCACCACCGGGAACCTGCCCTACTGCGAGGACGTCGTGATCCGGGACGTCGTCTGCCACGACCACCATCGTCAGGGCATCAGCGTCATCGGCGCGGAGAACCTGCTGATCGAGAACTGCGTGCTGTCGGACACGGGCGGCACGGCCCCCCAGGCGGGGATCGATTTCGAGCCCAATCACGGCAGGGAGAAGCTGGTCAACTGCGTCCTCCGCAACTGCGTCCTGGCCAACAACACCGGGGCCGGCGTGTTGATTTACCTCAAGCACCTGACGCGCGAGAGCGACCCGGTGTCGATCCACGTGGAGGACTGTTACATCCGCGGCGGCAAGGACGTCGGCATCGGCGTGGGGGCCGTGCAGGACAGCGGCCCGCGAGGTCTGATCGAGTTCAAGAGCTGCACGATCGAGCACACGGCCAAGGGCGGGATTTTCGTCTACGACAAGTCGGCCGACGGCGCCCGCGTGCGGTTCGTCAACTGCAAGTGGAAGGACGTGGCCAGACCAAAGCCGGGTGTCGCCAAGGCCAAGCACGACAAGAAGGCGGGCGTGCCGCTGCTGCTCACGTTGCTGCGCCCGAAGCTCACCAAGAAGAACGGTGGCATCGATTTCGTCGACTGCACCTTGTACGACGACGCGGATCGTCCGGCGCTCGTGGCCGAGGCCAGGGCCAGCAAGCTGGGCGTGTATGACCTGAAGGGGCGGATCACCGTGATAAACCCGCACGGCGCCCGCATGGACCTTCGATGCAAGCCGTTCGACGTCGACTTGAAGATCGCAGGGCCGGCCGCCGGGCCCGGCCGATGAACCGCCCGCTCGGCACGCCGGCTACGGCTTGTGCAGGACCTGTCGATAGACGGCGTCGTGCTGTTGGGCGAAGGCGGGCCAACTGAAGTGGGCGGCACGCGTCCGGCCTCGGGCGGCCAGGTCGTCCCGGAGCGCGGGGTCCTCGATCACGCCAGCGACGGCGTCCGTCAGCGCCGCAATGTCATCCGGATCGACCGTGATGGCCGCGTCGCCGACGACCTCCGGCAGCGACCCGGCGTTGGACACCACGCAGGGACATCCGC
>CAYOGX010000948.1:0-2664 GCA_964403235.1 uncultured Planctomycetales bacterium
AGCTCGGCGAACAGCCGGCGGGCGCGGCGCTCGAGGTGGGCGGCGTGGGCCATCAGCGGATCCGCGATGTTCACTACGACGCGGGCCTGCTCTGCACCGACTGCCACAAGAACGACATCGAGCATCGGATCGCGCGGGGTGATGGCGGGGCGGCCGACCTGGCTCGCAGTCCGGACAACGCGACGCTGTCCTGCCGGGGCTGTCATTACATCGGTCGTGCGGCTGCGCCCAAGGACGACCACCCCGGCCTGCCCGAGTTCCACCTGGAGCGGATGCGCTGCGTGTCGTGTCACAGCGGGTTCGAGCCGGGCCCGACGGTGGCGGCGCAGCAGACGGCCATCGCGCATCGTCTGGGCCTGAGCACCGAGGACGTGCTGGCCGAACGGACGGTGCCCGGCATCTATGGGCCTGTATGGCGATGCGACGAGGGCGAGGATGCGATCGGGCTGTTCCGCTACGCGTACCCGTGTTGGTGGGGCACCAAGTCGGATAAGGGGATCAGGCCCGTGCCGGCGTCGGCGGCGACGGCCGCGATCAAGCAGGCCGGCGAGGCCATCAAAGATGACGATGAGGACGGCAAGGG
Organism: uncultured Planctomycetales bacterium; assembly: GCA_964403235.1. Lineage (GTDB taxonomy): Bacteria > Planctomycetota > Phycisphaerae > UBA1845 > JAFGLZ01 > JAFGLZ01. The sequence continues at coordinate 584 of CAYOGX010000948.1, forward strand.
CGAGGTCGACACGGACGCCGAAATCGCCGCGGTGCTGGCGGCGCTGGCCAAGCAGATCGGCGCGAAGGACGAGAATGCCAAGCCCGTCTGGGTCGCGCGGGGAAAGATCTGTGAATCGAACGGCTCCGGGGGCGTGACCTGGTCCGGCGACGGCGCGGCGGAGCCGTACTGCTGGTCGTTCGCGCACCCGGTGAGGCCGGCGCGGGCGTCGCTGGGATCGGGCGGGTGCACCGACTGCCACGCGCGCGACGCGGCGTTCTACACGATCAAGACGCTCGTGGACGACACGACCGAGCCTGACCCGCCCGTGCGATCGTCCCCAGCAGTTGGTACGATCGCACGGGCGGGTGGCGCGAGGGGGCGCTCAAGACCTGCTGGGTTTGGATCATCCCGATCACGGCGCTGCTGTGTCTGCTGCACTACGTGACGTTCGGCCCCAAGCACGTCGAGCAGGACGATCCCGACGCGCCTATCCAACGGTTCGGTGTGCTGGAGCGGTGGATGCACCTGTTCCTGTTCGGCGCGTTTCTGGCACTGTGTGCAACGGCGCTTGGGTTCTTGACGGCCAAGTTGCCTTACGCGCGGGGGGGGTTCTGGACGAGCCATTGGGCGCTGGAGCTGCATGAGATCGCCGGGTTCATCTTCGCAGGTGCGACCGTCGTGGTCGTGCTCCGCTGGTTCGTGACCGCGCTGCCGGCTAAGTACGATTGGCAGTGGGTGCGGATGTTGGGGGGCTACCTGTGGATCAAGGGGCATCCGCCGGCGGGTAGGTTCAACTTCGGACAGAAGATGTTCTTCTGGGGCGCGATGGCGTTGGCGGTGGTGCTGTCGATCACGGGGGTCACGATGTGGCTGAAGCCGGGCGGCGACGGCGGGTGGGCGACGCTGGCGTATACGCTGCACGATCTGGCCGGGATCCTCCTGATGGCCGCGGCCGTCGCGCATTTGTACCTGACGACGATCGCCAATCCCGGTACGTTGTCGAGCATCTTCACCGGGCGCGTGACCAAGACGTGGGCGCACCACCACCACCCCAACTGGGCGGAGGAGGTCGATTCGAGCTCGGTGGATTCGGCCCATTGAGGTCGTCTGAGGGTGGCCGTGAGGTCGCCCAACGCCGCCACGGCCAAGCGATGCCTCGTTCCTCGACATCCCTTGACCGTGCCACCCGGTCGCGGGTTGACGGGATCGCGACTGTCTTGCGGGAACCGCCATGAGCCGACGCATGTCGTTCGACGATCTGCACGCGTTCTATCTGAGCCACCTGACCAACGACGTCATGCCGTTTTGGTTGACGCACGCGCTGGACCGCGAATGCGGCGGGCTCAATACGTGCATCGGCGACGACGGGACGGTCATCAGCTATGACAAGTACCTGTGGTCGCAGTGGCGGGCGGTTTGGGTTTTCAGCAGCCTGTACGATCGGCTGGAGCAACGGCCGGAATGGCGGGAGGCAGCCGAAATCATCTACCGGTTCGCAGCGAGTCACGGGCGCGACGCCGACGGGCGTACCGTGTTCTGTCTGGCCCGCAACGGCCGGATCAAGGAGGCATACACGAGCATCTACGCCGATGGCTTCGCGCTCTACGGGCTGACCGCATACGCCCGCATGACGGGCGACCCGGAGGCGGAACGGATGGCCCGGGAGATCTATCCGTTGGTCCGGGCGGATCTGGCCCGCCCGGGGAGCTACCCGACGGCGCCGCTCCCGATCCCGACCGGTTGCCGGGCCCATGGCCCGAGCATGATCTTCTCGCTGGTGTTCTACGAGCTGGGCGTGTTGTTGGACGATCCGTCGATCCGCCAGGCGGGGCTGGCCCTGACGCGCGACGTGTTCGAGAACTTCTGCCGCCCCGAGGACGGCTTGGTCCACGAGTTCGTGACGTTGGACAACCGCTTGCCCGACCCGCCGGCGGGACGGGTGATCGTGCCCGGCCACGTGATCGAGGACATGTGGTTCCAAATCCATATCCTTGAAAGCGTGGGAGGCGCCGGAGCGGTTCAGCAGTGCTGCGAGATCATTCGGCGACACCTCGAGCTGGGCTGGGCACGAGTCGAGCCCGTCGACGCCAGTCAGCTGG
>CAYOGX010000949.1:0-2663 GCA_964403235.1 uncultured Planctomycetales bacterium
AACCGACAAGACCGGTCACCATCCGTTTCGCCCACACCCTGACGCTGCCGCCGCTCGAGGCGGGTAGCGCCGTCCTGTTCAGCGGTCAGCGGGTAGGGGAAATCACGTCCACGGATCGGATGGAACAGCACGAGTACCACGACCCGAAGACCGGCAAGACGCGGGAGATCACGTTCCTGTACGTCGAGGCCGAGATCCAGAAGCGCGTGGATCTTCGCACCGACTGCGTGATCCTGCCCGAGGGCCCGATCCTCGGTGGGCCCGGACTGCTGGTCATCCAGGACGAAGGGCACAGCGAGCAGCGGCTGGACCCGGACGACGTCGTCGAAGGTCAGGGCATGGGCGGGTTCGCGGCCGTCACCGAGCAGATCAGCCAGATCGGTGGGTCGCTCGCTGGCGAGCTCGACGCCAAGGACCCCGACAGCCTGATGGCGCTGATCAAGCTGCAGCTCGACGCCAGCGAAGCCGAGAGCATGATGGCCAAGCTGCTCAAGACCATGACCGACCTGAACGTGATCTCGGCCAACATCCGCGAACAGTTCAACCCCAGGCAGAGGAAGGTCCTGCTGGCCAAACTGCACCTGACGCTCGACCACATCAACGCGATCACGGGCGAGCTGAGGAACCAGATGGACCCGGAGTCGCGATCGGCCCTGCTGGGCAAGGTGCAAATCGCTCTTGACGGGGTCAACGAGTCGCTGGCCAGCGTCAACGCGACCTTGAGCGAGAACCGGACGACCATCCGAGAGACGCTGGCCAACGTCCAGCAGACCAGCGAGACGTTGAACACCGGTATCGCCAAGACCATCGCCAGCGAGCTGGACGCCGACGATCCGAAGAGCCTGATGGCCAAGATCCACGCCTCGGTGGAACGGCTCGGTGGATCACTGGACGACCTCAACGCCGTCACCGGCACGACCGCGGAGGTCGTCGCGCTGAACAAGGACAACCTGAACAAGATCCTGACCAACTTCAAGGAGACCAGCGACCACATGAAGGCGGCCACCAAGGACCTGCGGCGGAACCCGTGGCGACTGCTGTACCGCCCGTCCCTGACCGAGACCAAGGAGCTGAACATCTTCGACGCCGCCCGATCGTTCGCTGAGGCGGCCACGCGCCTGGACGACGCAACGGCCAGGCTCGAGAGCCTGCTCGCGTCCCGCGACGGCAAGGTCGCCGCCGACGATCCGCAGCTCAAGGAAATCCGCGCCGAACTGCAAGATACGTTCAAGAAGTTCAACGAGGCGGAAACGGCGCTGTGGACGACGCTGAATATCAAGCCCTGACGAGCAATCCGGGCCACGACCGGTAGGGAGCCGGGGAGATCGCGTTCGAAGTTCAAGGGTCGGGGATCGGGGTCCAGGGGTTGGGGCGCTGGGGACGCTCGCTCCCTCGCGGTAATGCTTCGAATTCGCGTGTGCTGCATGGATAGCAGATGACACGAGACGAGCCATCCAACGTGTATGACGTCGTCGTTGTCGGCGCCGGTCCCGCCGGGGCGACGGCGGCGGGCTTGTGTGCGCGCAAGGGCCTGTCCGTCGGACTGGTCGATCAACAGGAACACCCGCGCCGATCGGCCCAGCGAGTCTGGGTGAACGCCGAGATCCGTGCGCTGCTCGAGGAGTGCGGCGCGGACGCCGAGGCCGTGGTCGGCCAGCCGATCGATGCCCTGACGTTCTGCTCCGCGGATTTTCAGAAGACCATCGCGTCGAAACTGGACACGCCGTTAGCCTACGTGACGGATCGGGCGCGCCTGGAGAACGCCCTCGTCGATGCATCGGTGGCTGCGCGGGCGTCGCTGCATGCCGGTCTGCGGGTCACCGGCCTGGAGGTGCTCGAGGACAGCGTGCGTCTGACGTTGGCAAACGACTCGCACGTCGACGCCCGTTTCCTCATCGCAGCGGACGGGGCGCGGTCGAGTATCGCACAGCAGCTCGGGCTCATCGGATCGGACGAACCGGTCTACTGGGCCGCCCAGTGGGACACCGATCCGGCGCGGCGCGGGTCCGGCAAGCGCAAACGCTCCGAACTCGACATGACCGTCGTGCTCGGCCTGATTGATACACGAGGCATCGGCTGCATCCTACGACAGTCGGACCATCTGACGGTCCGTGTGGCCGGGCCAGCCACGGCAGGCGAGATCCTCGAGCACTTCGAGCTGTTCGTCAGCGACGCTCAAGACGCCGACTTGATCCCGCGCGACATCCGGCCCGACAAGCCGTCGGTGGCACCGATGCCGGCCGGGGTGGCTATCGAGATGGACGCGCACGACGCCAAGCGATCGCTCGCCGTCGGTGACGCGGGCGGCTTCGTCGCCGCCGTCAGCTATGAAGGGATCTATCCTGCGATGTGGTCGGCGTCGATCGCGGCCGGGGTGGTCGCCGACGCCGTCGCCAGCGACACCGGCCAGGACGTCCTCGGCCAGTACGACGCCCGGTGGCGGGTCGCCATGGCCGACTACCTCCGAATGCCCAACACCGACCTGCACTTCCTCCTACCGCTGATCTTCAGCAATCAGCAAATGGCCGACCGAATGGCCGGCGCGTTCCTCGCCGGGCAGAACATCTGAGCTGCGCACCACAAGAACTGAATGGTCCGATGCGTGGCATGGTCCACGCCTGCGTGGCCATGCTGGACCCCGCGCTACTCGAACATGCGCAGTT
>CAYOGX010000950.1:0-2663 GCA_964403235.1 uncultured Planctomycetales bacterium
GATCGGTCGACGCCAACCGCGGCGACCTGCTGCTCGGCTGGGACACCGATCAGTTTCCCACCGACCTGTACGACACGATGCTGGCGATGTACACGCTGCTGCGCTACGGCGGATTCACGACGGGCGGCCTGAACTTCGACGCCAAGGTCCGCCGCCAGTCGATAGATCCGGTCGACCTGTTCCATGCCCACATCGGCGGGATGGACGCCTTCGCGCGGGGCCTGAAGATCGCCGCGAAGATCGTCAAGGAACGGAGGTTCGAGAAGTTCGTCCGGTCCCGCTACGCCGGCTGGGACAAGGCGCTGGGCCAAAGAATCGAGAAGGGCCGGGTCGGCTTCGAGCAGCTCGAGGCCTACACGCTCAAGAACGGCGAACCGAAGATCCAATCCGGCCGGCAGGAGATGCTAGAAAATCTGCTGAACGAGTATGTCTCGTGAGATACAATCGAGGGCGGGTCGACACGGGACTGTCCCCCAAGGGGGCAAAGTGAATGAGCGGCTGGGACGAGAGCAGAGCAGCGTACCTCGACTTCATCGCGAAGCTCGAACAGACTTTCACCCCTTTTGCCCCCATCGAGCTGCCAGATTTCTTCGTCGGCCGCCAGAGGGAGGTCAACTCCCTGATTCGGGAGCTGAATGCTCCGGGGCGGCAAGTCGCCATCTACGGAGACCGTGGCGTTGGCAAGACCTCATTGGCACTCCTCTGCTGGTTTTTTGCCAAGCGGCCCGAAGAGCAGACGCATTTCGTGCGGTGTACGAAGGCCAGCACCTATCAGTCAGTGTTCTCGGAGGTCTTGGGCCGCGCCACAGAAAACCACCTGCCGGGCGATCGGCAGACTGCCAAGACGAGAAGGGCGGGACTCCAGGCCAAAGCGTTGTCGTTTGGCGGTTCGCGCATGGAGAGGATGACGGAACGAGCCATCAACGGCGCGTATCAGCTTTCGCCTGGCCTCTTGTTGGACTTCTTCAGCAACGTGAATGGGCTCATCGTTCTGGACGAGTTCGACAGGGTTGACGATGACGAGACGCATGTCAAAGTGGCAGAGACCCTGAAGCACTTTTCCGACTCCAGGAGCACCACGAAGTTCTTGATCGTCGGGGTAGCAGAAACGTTCTCGCAACTCCTGCGCAAACACGAGTCGCTTACCCGATGCGTAGCGGAGATCAAGCTCGATCGGATGTCCGATGGCGAGCTGAAGGACATCCTTGAGAGGGGGTCAAAGCGCCTGCGCATTCGTTTTGAGGAGGAGACGACGAGAAAGATCGTGAAGCTGTCCGATGGATACGCCCACTACACGCATTTGCTGGCACGTTACGCGACCTTGGCGGCGGTCGAAGAGTCCGGTGTCACCGAAAAGCAGTTCGTCATCGGGCAGCGCGCGTATCAAGTGGGCCTCCGTGACGCTATCGAGAATGCCGAGCAAAGACTCCGCGAGACTTATGAGAAGGCTATCATCCCTCTCAAGGGAAAGACTCAGCTTTTCCAATACGCCGTCTGGGCCATCGCCATGGCTGAGGACCTCGAAGTACATATCTCCTCGATTGCGGAACACATCAGCCAGATCTCCGGTGAGGTAGTCAAGCCACAGGCATGCACGTACCACCTCGGCAAACTTGTCTCCGAGGACAGGGGACAGATCCTGGATCGGGTCCGAGAAGGATACTACAAGTTCAGTGATCCCTTGATGCGGGCCTACGTCAGACTGCAACTTGAGGCCTACAACATCATCGAGAGGCAGGGCCAGATGGAGTTTGCATTTATGAAGGCCGGAAGGGCCAACTCCAATCGCGGTTGGGCACCGCCTCGTGAAGTGTAAGCCCGCCGACTTCCGCAAAGCAAAGGACCCTCTCATACGCTCCGCTTCATCATGAAGATCGCGACCTGGAACGTCAACTCGATCCGCGCGCGGCATGATCGGCTGCTGGCGTGGCTGGACAGGCATGCACCGGACGTGCTGTGCCTGCAGGAGCTGAAGGGGACTGACGACGCGTTTCCCTTCGATGCCGTTTCAGAGGCTGGGTACCACGCCGTCGTGTTTGGGCAGAAGACCTACAACGGCGTGGCGATCTTGAGCCGGGCCGAACCGACCGACGTCGAGCGCGGGATGGGCGACGACGTGGACGATCCGCAGGCGCGATTAGTGAGTGCCCAGATCGGCGGCGTTCGAGTGATCTGTGCGTACGTGCCTAACGGCCAGGAGGTCGGGTCGGACAAATACGCGTACAAGCTCGGTTGGATGCGTCGGCTGCGGGACCACCTGGATCGGCGATTCGCGTCTTCGGACGATTTGGTGCTGTGCGGGGATTTCAACGTGGCCCCGGACGATGCGGACGTGGCCAACCCCGAACGATGGGCCGACAGCGTCCTGTGCCACCGCGACGTTCGCGATGGGCTGGAGCACGTCGGCGGGTGGGGACTGGTCGACGTGTTCCGCCAACATCACCCCGAAGGGGGCGTCTATTCGTGGTGGGACTACCGACGGCTGGCGTTTCCGAAGAACGACGGGCTTCGGCTTGACCACATCTTCGCGACCGAGTCTCTGGCCGAGCGATGCACGGCGGCCGAGGTCGATCGCGACGAGCGCAAGGGTACCAAACCCTCCGACCACGCCCCCGTCATTGCCACGTTTGACGACTGAAGCGCACGCTCCCCAACGTCGGCGC
>CAYOGX010000951.1:0-2648 GCA_964403235.1 uncultured Planctomycetales bacterium
TCGTGGGCAATCCGCGGTTGGTGGCCGACGCATTGATCGAGGCGTTCAAGCGCCTGGACGGCAAGCCACGCCGCGGCTGGCTAGACGAGGCCCGCAAGCGAGATCGGGCGTTCCGCAGCCGGTGGATCGATACGCCCGTCCCCGACGCGCCGCCCATGACGGGGCGGCACGTCGTCGAGGCCCTGCGCCCGTTCGTTCAGGACGACACGCTGTTCCTGGTCGACGGGGGCAACATCGGGCAGTGGGCGCACATGGTGTTGTGCGATCGGTACCCGGCCGATTGGCTGACGTGCGGGGCCAGCGCGGTGGTTGGCTGGGGCGTGGGCGGGGCGATGGCGGCACGACTGGCTGCGCCGGATCGGCCGGTGATCCTCCTGTCGGGCGACGGGGCGAGCACGTTCACGATCGCCGACCTGGAGAGCGCCGCCCGGCAAGGGCTTCCGTTCGTGATGGTGGTGGCCGACGACCAGGCCTGGGGCATCGTCGTCAGCGGTCAGCGCCAACGTCATGGCGAAGACAACACGTGTGGGTGTCGGCTGGGGCCAATCCGCTACGACCAGTTGGCCGAGAGCCTGGGATGCATCGGCGTACGGATCGAGCACCCGAGCGAAATCGGCCCGGCCATCGAGCGGGGCATCAACGCCGACCGGCCGACGGTCGTCCACGTGCCGATCGCGGTCGGCGGGCCGGCGGACGTGTAGATACCGAACAGACCGAGACCATGGATTTCGACTGGACCGACGAGCAGCGGACGATTCGACAGGCGGCGGCCGAGTTCGCCGAGCGCGAGCTGTGGCCCGGGTTCGCCGAGCGCGACGAGGCCGGCCGGTTCGACCGGGGGCTGTGGCAGAAGCTGGCGGACTACGGCCTGCTCGGCACAACCGTGCCGGCTGAGTACGGCGGGCGAGCCCGGCCGTTGGCCGAACTGATCCTTGCGCTGGAGGGCATCGGATACGGATGTCCCGACGTCGGGTTAGGCCTGTCGATCGGGGCGCACCTGTGGGGCGCTGTCGAGCCGATCGCCTGCGACGGCACGGACGACCAGAAACGGACCTGCCTGCCGCCGCTGATCGATGGCCGATGGATCGGCGCGCACAACGTGACCGAATGGGAGACCGGCAGCGACGTCAACGCGATGACCACCACCGCCACCGAGTCGCCCGAGGGGTGGGCCATCAACGGCACGAAGAGCTACATCACCAACGGGCCGGTCGCAAACGTGCACGTGGTCTACTGCCGTCTGGACGTGCCCGATCGAAAGCGCCTCGTGTGCCTGATCGTCCCACCGGACACGCCGGGGGTGCGGGTTCGCCGTCTGTCCACGATCGGGACGCAGACGAGCGCGTTGGGTGAGGTGATCTTCGAAGACTGCCGCGTCGGCCCCGAGGCCGTGCTCGGCAAGGCTGGCGCTGCCGCGTCGCTGTTTCAGGCCGCCATCGAGAAGGAGCGCGCGTTGATCTTCGCGCCCATCATAGGGGCCATGCAGCGTCAGCTCGAGCTCGCCGTCGATCACGCCAAGCACCGCATTGCGTTCGGCCAGCCGATCGGCTCGTTCCAGGCCGTCTCCCATCGCATCGCTCGGATGGCGATGCGGCTGGAGATCGCCCGACTGCTGCTGTACAAGGTGACGTGGCTGAAGGGTCGGGGCGCCAAAGCGCCCATGGAATCCGCCGCCGCGAAGGTCACGATCAGCGAGGCGTTCCTCGAATCGAGCGCCGACCTGATCCGCACGTACGGCGGCGCGGGCTATCTGAAACAGACCGGCGTCGAGCATTTCCTCCGCGACGCCGCGGGCGGCGTGTTGTTCAGCGGCACCAACGACATCCTCCACACGATTATCGCGCGGCAGCTCGGGCTCGGTTGAGCTTGGTCTGGCGTGGTGCCCATCCGGGGCGTGGCGGTTGGGCGTCAGCGCAGGACGATCCTGCCGGCCTTACGCTGGACCACCCATCGCATCAGGCCCCCTGGCACGAGCTTGCCCAGACGAACCATCAGGACCATCTGCCAGGGAAATCGCAGGAGGGTCTTCCCACGTCGGATGGCCCGGACGATGCGGTCGGCGGCGTCATCGGCCTCGATCAGGAACGGCAGGTGCTTGTTTCGGGCCGTCATCGGCGTACGGATGTAGCCCGGCTCGACCGTCATGACGTGGATGCCGTATTTGCCGACGCCGCGCCGAATCCCCTCGAGAAACATCGACACGGCCGCCTTGCTGCACGAATAGCCCGCCGAGACGGGCGAGACGAAATGGGCGGCCAGGCTGGAAAGCCCCACGATCATGCCCGATTCCTGCCGGATCATGATCGGCAGCAGCGCCCCGGTGCAGTGGACCACGCCGTTGACGTTGACGTGGATCATGTTGGCGGCCTCGGCGGCGTCGAACTCGTTAAGCCGCCGATAGACGCCCAGGCCGGCCGACAGGATGGCGACGTCGATGCGGCCCCATTTCTCGACGGCCCTGGCGACCGCGGCTGTACATTGGTCCGGGTCACCGACGTCGGCCGCGAAGACGTCCACGTCAGCGGCATCGGGTCGAATCCGGTCGGCCAAGGCCTCAAGGACCTCGCCCCGCCGGGCCACCAGGAGCAATCGACACCGCGCCTTCGCCAGCGCGACGGCCAGGGCCTCCCCGATGCCGCTGCTGGCCC
>CAYOGX010000952.1:0-2412 GCA_964403235.1 uncultured Planctomycetales bacterium
TCAAAGCTGTCGGTGGTGGCGGTTGCCGTTGTGATGTTGCTGGTCATCCGTGACCTTTCAATTTCCGGCTCCGCCGGACACCCTCACCTGCGCCTCTCCCTCAAGGGAGAGGGGTCAAACTACGCACATAAAATAATCTGTGGTTTCACATGGGCCTCGTCGGCGGCGTGCAGGGCCAGGGCCATGGCCCAGAACCGGTCGGCGTGGCCGTCTTTGGTCCGTTCGGCGTCGAACCGGATATTGCCGGCGGCGGTGGTGACCTTCTTGACGCTGTGCAGATCCTCGCGGATCGTGCTGTCGATCGGCAGCCGCAACCGCCGGTCCTGCATGATCGGCAGCACACGATGGGCCAGGTCCTTCTTGACCTCGTTGGTGAACACCACCGGTTCGACCACGCCGCCAAAGTCATAGGCCAGGCCCTCGGCCAACTGGTTGCCGATGCCCGTGGCATCGATGCAGACGCGATACGGGTGACCGGCGGTGATGACCTGGGCGATGACCTCGGCCTGCTGGCGGTACGGCATTTTGTCCAGGCACCGCACCTGCCGCGTGACAAACACGTCGCCGACCTTCTGCAGGACCCAGATGACCGTGAGATCGCGTTTGCGGCCGATGTCGATACCCACAAAGATCGGGCCGTGCGATGCGTCCAGTTCGCTGTCGAGCTTGCCGGTGTCGGATTCGCAGGCGGCGATCAGGTCGTAGGTCAGGAAGGCCGAGGCCTCGTCGATGAACTGGCAAAGGTATTCCTGCTGCCAGGCCTCTTCATCGTCGATGCCGCGACGGAGTTCGTCAGGGTCAAGGGTCAAGCCGCCGTTAACGGCCGCGTAAATGTCGATTAAGTGCTTGGAAAATCCGTTGTCCTCACTGCTCCACAAGCGATAGGCACGATTGCTTTTGCCCTGGGGTGTGGTGGCGATGATGAGCCGATAGCCACGAGTGATCGTTGGGTACAGGGCTCGCCAGATTTTTTCGCTGTCGCGGTGGAAGGCGAACTCGTCCAAAAAGACATTGGCACTGAACCCGCGTGCGGTGTCCGGATTGGCCGGCAGGCCGATGATGCGGGCACCATTGGGCAGGCGGATCATGAGCTGCTTGGTCTCGGCATCGTCGAAGAAATCCTCCTCGATGGCCGAGGCTGCGATGCCGAGGGCCTCAAGGTGCATCTTGACCTTTTCCATGAGTTCTTTGCTCTGACGCTCGCCTGCGGACAAACAGACCCATGTCTGGCCGGTAGCCACGGCATGATCGGCGATCTTCAGACTGGCGGTGAACGACTTGCCGGTCTGGCGGGCCATGAGCCAGAACTGGAAACGCGCGTCGTCGTGGAACAACTCATGCTGATAGGCATGAAGCGGGACGGCAGCGGGTTGTGTGATGGTTTGGGTCATTCGGGTTTCTGGTCCACAATGCCGTAGACCTGCTGGCGGATGTAGGCCAGGGTCTCGGGGTCGAGGTTCTTGCGTTTGGCGATGCCCTTGATCGCCTTGTCGGCCTTTTGGGCCTTGGCCGCCACGGCGGCGGCGTGATGCTTGTCGGCCTGGATGGCGATGCGGTTGCACGCGCTGATCGCGTCGCCCATGTGTTTCATGTCCCTGGGGTCGAAACTGTCGCGGTTGGCCAGGTACTCGATCAATACGCTGGTGAGCATTTCGGCTGCGGCCTTCTGCGCGACGCTGGCGTCGCCGTCCATATCGGCCATGACACGCTTGGCCAATTCGCCGTACTGGCGGTACCGTGTCATGGTCCGCAAGTTTGCGGCCCACCGCCCCACCGCCGAACGACTGATCGTCTGGCCGTGCAGCGTGCAGTAGGTCACGATGTCGTCGTAGGTCGGATGACCGGTGGACTCGTGCGGCCAGTCGGCCGGCCAGGCATTGTCGGTGACCATGGCCGTGATCGTGCTGCGCAGGTCGGCTGGCAGCGTATCGATGGTCGAATGTGTGCGGCGTTTGCTCATAGTTCGTCCTGGCAACAGGCAAGTGGCAAGAGGCAAGAGCCTCGGTTAAATCTCCAGGGTCTGATCGATGGTGATGCCGTCGGCACGGTCCTTGCCTTCGGGCGTGAGCTTGATGTATCGTTTGCCGACCGGTTCGCCGACGAGGCCGATGCCTTCCTCGACGAACATCACCAGGTGGCGTTCACGCAAATAGTCAATGTCGCGGGCGAACAGGGTGCGGTCGTAGGTCGGGTCCATGGCAATGGCGTTTCGCAGCAGCGAATCGCCGCGAAGTGTGCCGGGGTACACCATGTTGAGCATTTTCAGCAGGGTCATGCGGTTCTGGCGGATGCGTGCGGCTTCGGGTGTCATGCTCATTGGGGGGCCCCCTGTGTCTGATGTGTGACGACGGCCGCGACCGTCTGGCGAATGATGTTGGCGGCCAGTTCCGGCATGCGGTCGGCAAAGTCCAT
>CAYOGX010000952.1:2422-2645 GCA_964403235.1 uncultured Planctomycetales bacterium
GCTGGCAATCGATCGGCTGACGCTGCATGGTGCCTAAGCCGGTCTCCAGCGAGACGATGAGGCTGGTAATGCTGCGGAGCTGATAGAGCACCATGCCGCTCATGATGCCGCTGACGATGCTGACCAGGCCGACGATGATGCCGATGATTGTTAACACTGTGGTTGTCATGCTGTGTTCCGTAAAACGTCCAAAAAGTTCACCACGAAGGCACGAAGGTCACGA
>CAYOGX010000953.1:0-2641 GCA_964403235.1 uncultured Planctomycetales bacterium
CGCGCATCTTCATCGTGCCGTAGTCGGTGATGCCCTGCGCCTTCAGGTCGACTTGCAGCACCTTGCCGCGCGATTCCGTGGGCAGTCGCCGCAGGACGGCCACATCGGTCACGGGTTTGAACGCGTCCGGAGGGATCGGCCTGCCGCCCATCAACCGGACGCGTTCGGCCTTGTGGGCGCGATAGACGACCGGCGCGTTCGGTCGTCCCGAATCCTGCTGTGTCAGCGCGAACGTCGTCCGTCGCTGATAGAGCCCACCGCGAAGGTGGACGGTCACCGGGCCGAGCGCATCGCCTTTGCTCTGTCTGGCCGAACGAATCGCATCCCGAGCCCGTTCCAACGTGGCGAACGGGGCCGCCTCCGTACCGGGATGGCTGTCATTCCCGCTCGGCGCCACCCAGAACGCCCGCTCGGCCGAGGCGGCCTGCACAAACGCCGACGCGAGCAGGACCCCGATGGTAACCCCCAGTGCCGTTCTCGGTACGAAAGCTTCGTGCTGTGTTCGCGGGTGGCATGGGCAGGCTGAGCGAGGCACGAGCGAAGTCTGCCCGTGCGATGGCGTGTCATCGTGCGAACACGGGTAAACTCCGACCCTGACGGGTCGGAGCCTACTCATGCCACCCGCTCGCGCGCGACACTGTCCGAGTGAAAGCGGCAATAGCAGCGAACCGGATCGGTTCATCCGATGCCTCCTGATCTGGATCTCACGTTTGTCCGTTCTCTCATGGCATGCGAGGGCCCGCTGCGGTACTGTACACAACAGGCGTGGCGGTTGCACCCGATGCATCGCGTGGGACAACCGGTAGGTGCACGGGGGGGCGAGGCCAGCTCATGTACGCGAAGACAACGATCGTCGTCGTTCTGTCAGGTCTGTTTGGGGGTGGTGTGATGGCTGGCGAGACAACACCGGCCGACAAACCAGACCCGCCCAAGGTCGTCCGCGTCAAGACGATCCAAGGCGGCGAATCGGCCGCCAAGGCCTCCGACTGTCGGCGGATGCTCGTCGGCCCGGGCGTCAATCAGCCGGACCCGTTCCCGGGATACGCCGGCTTCGTCGGCTGGGAGGCCCCGCTGCGGCTCCGCGACGGGACCATGCTCGTCGGCTTCTCCGCCGGCTACTGGCACGCGTCGCCGCCGACGCCGTTGCGCCTGCCCCCCGAAACGCTCAAGCATTGGCGCGAGTTGGGCATGCCCGTCAAGATCGACGCTCCCCGCGGCGGGCGGGCGATGGTCATTCGTTCGACCGACAGTGCCAAGACCTTCTCGAAGCCCAAGACCCTCATCGACACGCCCTCGGACGACCGCCATCCCAACTTCCTCGAGCTGCCCGACAAGACGATCCTCTGCACGTTTTTCACCTGGCCGGGACAGGGCGACCTGACCAAGCAGCCCGACCTTGCCTGCCGCACGGGCATCATCCGCTCGACCGACGGCGGACGAACGTGGGAACCGACGCCACGACGCCTGCCCTCGGCCTTCGTCTGGGACGCGACCGACGGCCCGCCCATCCTTCTCGAGGACGGTTCGGTCCTGCTTGCCGTTTACGGTTCGCCGGACCCCAAAGCGCACTCGCAGATCGGCGTGTTCCGATCGACCGACGCTGGCCGGACCTGGAAACTCCTGTCGCTGGTCAAGGCCGACCACGAGCTGAGCGAACCGAGCGTCGCCCAGTTGCCCGACGGCCGGCTGGTGATGATGGCCCGGCCCGAGGGCGACATCACCTGGTCCGATGATGGCGGACGGACGTGGACCCAACCCGTGACGTTCGGCATGCGGATGTTCGAACCTGGCCTGGTCGTCTTGCGCGACGGCACGCTGCTCTGTCTGCACGGTTCGTACGGCGCGGGCGGGTTTCGGGCCATATTCAGCACCGATGGCGGCCGGACCTGGACCGCACCGTCGCCGAAATACGGATTCGCCGTGGACGCGTCCGTCTACGGCTACGCCAAGGGGATCGTTCTGCCGGACGGGTCGGTCTTCGCCGTGTACATCCACACGGGCGGCCACCGCACGAAAGACGCACAGGCGAACGCGATCTGGGCGATCCGACTGCGTGTCCGACCCAAACACGACGGGATCGATCTCCTGCCCGCGCCCGGCGCGGATCGTCCGAACTCGCAGCGCAACTGACGGGCGATGGTATCCCGGGCGGGCGGGGCTGTGGGGCAGACCTGATCGTTTCATGCGGTGGGTCGACAAGGTGGGCCACAGCCGCGTATGATAGTATTGGGTTTGCTTGGGAATTACCGGTTCCTTCGCAGATCCCAGATGGCCCGGCGGGTAGGCGGGACGGGCCGTTCAGCACAGAGGGTCAATGATGCCACCGGTCAATGAGGGCTATGTGGTCGATGAGAATGGGGCTCGCGTTGGGGTGATCCTGCCCATAGAAGACTACCGCAAACTGCTGGAGGAGCTGGAGGAGCTGGAATCCATTCGGGCCTACGACGCCGCCAAGCGCTCCGGCGATGAGGCCATTCCGTTCGAGCAGGCGGTTAGGGAGATTGAGCAGGATCGTCGATGATCTACAAGGTCACGATCCTGCGCCGTGCTCAGAAAGAGTTGGGCCAATTGCCGAGCGAGGCGTATCCCCGAGTCCGCGACGCCATTGCGGCCCTGGCCCAAGACCCCAGGCCACCCGCTT
>CAYOGX010000954.1:0-2638 GCA_964403235.1 uncultured Planctomycetales bacterium
CGTTGGCACGGGCCGGATCGAGCGCGGGATCGTCAAGGTCGGCGATTCGGTCGAGATCGTCGGGCTCAAGGAGACGGCAACCACCACGGTGACGGGCGTGGAGATGTTCAACAAGACGTTGGACGAGGGGTTGCCTGGCGACAATGTCGGGTGCCTACTGCGTGGCGTCGAGCGGGACGAGCTGGAGCGTGGCCAGGTGCTGGCCAAGCCCGGCTCGATCACGCCGCACAAGAAGTTCAAGGCGGAGGTGTACGTCCTGACGGCCGAGGAAGGCGGTCGGCACAAGCCGTTCTTCAGCGGGTACAGTCCGCAGTTCTACTTCCGGACCACGGACGTGACCGGCCAGTTGCATCTGCTGGGTGGGGCCGAGATGTGCATGCCCGGCGACAACGTGGAGATGGAGGTCACCCTAAAGGTCGATATCGCTATGGAAGAGGGGCTGCGCTTTGCGGTTCGCGAGGGCGGTCGCACCGTGGGTTCGGGCGTGGTGATCAAGGTGGTTGAATAGCCCCGGCCCGGGCGACCGCGGAGGGACCCCGTCGGGCTGCAGGGCGGGCGTATTCGCCGGGTCTGCTGCGGCGCGGGCCGCTTGTGGCCAGGTTTGGGGTGGAGCGTTCATCATGGCCAAGAGCACGAAGCGCGAGTGGGTGTTCCTGCAGTGCAAGGAGACCGGCGATCTGAACTATCGGACGCAGGTGAACGTGCAGGGCGGCATGCCGAAGCTCGAGCTCAAGAAATACTGTCCGCGGCTACGGAAACACACGGTGCACAAGATCAAGCGGAAGTAGCGCCCGTGCAAGACGTCCTGTCGGACGGCGGGGACGCGGGGCTAGGAGCGTAGCTCAATTGGCAGAGCACCGGTTTCCAAAACCGGCGGTTGGGGGTTCAAGTCCCTCCGCTCCTGTCGTCAGGAGATAGGGCACCGGGGCCCTCGGGCGAGGTGAGATCGGATCCAAGGATCGGCACGGCGAGCAGCAGATGGCCAAGGGCAAGAAGAACAAGCCGAAGAAGCGCAAGGGCAGGCCGGCGCCTGGTCCGGGCGGGTCCGCCGTCTCGGTCGAGGAGGACCAGGCGGGACCCGGCGTAACGGACGAGGTCGGATCAGCGCTCGAGGACGACGAGGACTACGTCGGGCAGCCGGACGAGATGCAGGTGTCACGTCGACCGCCTGGCGGCGGGCGGCGGGTCGAGCGGACCGCCCGGGTGGGTGGGCTGTCGATCTACAAGCCGGGCCAGGGATATTACACCCGCGTGGGGACGGCCATTGGGGCCGGTATCCTACTCGCGGGGCTGTGGAGTTTTCTGGCCGGCGAGCTGGAGGTCTACATCGACCCCGACAGGCCATGGACGACCTACGTGCAGCTCGGCGTGCCGACGCTGGTGGTCGCGATCCTGGGGTTCGCGGTGTACTGGGTGGTCGGCAAGAGCCGGCGGACGTCCGACTTTATGATCTTGACCGAGGGGGAGATGAAGAAGGTGAGCTGGTCGACTCGGAAGGAAGTGATCGGGTCGACCAAGGTGGTGATCTTCGTCGTGATCGCGATGTCCCTGCTGTTGTTCGTCGTGGACTACGTGTTCATGCGGGTTTTCCGGTGGATCGGCGTGTTGGGCTAGTCCGTTCGGTGTTTGGGCAGACGATGGGAACCGGATGATGAGCGACGCACAACCGGAATCCGAGCGACCCGAAGAGGAGGCGGTCGACGACCAGGCCGACGTCGAAGTCGTGCCCGGTGCGAGCGAACCTGAACCGGCCGAGGCCGAGGTCGGCGAGTCCGCGCCCGGGGCAGAGGCGTCGGCGACAGGCGAGCAAGCGTCACCGCCGTCCGAACCCGAACCGGCCGTGGCGGCGAAAGCCAAAGACCCGTCGGCCCCTACCGCACCGGGCATGGGCTGGTACGTCCTCCGCGTGGCCAGCAACAAGGAAGAGCAGGTTCGCGACGCGCTGGAGCGCAAGGTCAAGATCGAAGGGCTGGAAGACCGGATCGGACGGATCCTCGTCCCGATGGTCAAGGAGAAGACCATCCGCCGCGGGCAGGCGCGGATCGTCCAACGCAAGATGTACGCGGGCTACGTCTTCGTGGAGATGGCGACCGAGCCGGACGGGTCAATCCCCGAGAACGTGTGGTTCCTGGTCAAGGAGACCACGGGGGTGGGCGATTTCATCCAGTCGGACGGTCGGCCGACGTCGATGAAGGATTCGGAGGTGGACCGGATGCTGGCGGCCGTCGCACAGCCCGAGGACGAGGCGGCCATGTCAGGCGTCAAGTTCCGCCAGGGCGACCGTGTCAAGATCCGCGAGGGGCCGTTCGAGAACTTCGAGGGCGACGTGGAGGCGGTCGACGAGCAGAAGGGTATGGTGACCGTGCTGCTGACGGTCTTCGGCCGACAGTCGCCGGTCGACGTCGAGTACTGGAACCTGGAATCGATCTAGACCGAGCGACGAAATACGAAGCACGAAGAGGGAAGATAAGGGCAGGGGTACACAGGTAAGCGTGGGACGGTGTTATTGTGGCAAAGGAAGTAGCGACGATTATCAAGGTGCAGGCCCCGGGGGGGCAGGCGACGCCGGCGCCGCCGATCGGCCCGGCGCTGGGGCAGCACGGCGTGAACATCGGGCAGTTCGTCTCGCAGTTCAACG
>CAYOGX010000955.1:0-2638 GCA_964403235.1 uncultured Planctomycetales bacterium
CAATCCCTTGTATCACCACAGCACCACAAACACTTCGCGGCGTTGGGTGGCACCCGTCATTTGCCAGTACGACCGTCGGGAGACGCTACGTCGACGGACCCCCGCGCGCCAGAGCCCCAGATGGGGTTTCCTCGGTGCGGATCAGCGGGTACAATCAGGACAACAGCCTTCGACGGTCGCGGGGTCGGACCCGTTCGGACGACCCCGCTTCACTGCAGGAGAGATCACAGCATGTGCCAGAGAATCACATACGTTGCCGTACTGTCAATCGCCCTGGTCGCCGCGATCCAGGCACCCGGCGCGGCTGCTGACGATCCGGAGTACTACGTCCGGAAAGGGACCTGGCAGGAGACGATGCAGGCCTCGCGCGAGGCGATGGTCGAGCACCTGAACAAGCCCGGCAAGCCGACGCTGCCGGCGAAGCCCGTGTTCGGGCCCTGGTACGAGATGGGGCACTACCGCCAGGGAGACTCGTTCAACACCGTCTTCTTCCCGGAGAAAGGGGTCGATCTGTCCAAGAGCGACGGGAAGCTCAAGTGGCGGCGGATCAACGCCCGGGACGGCGTGGTTCACGGGCTCCGCCTGGGCGGGAACACGGCCACGTACTTCTACCGCAAGATCACCGCGCCGGGGCCGACGGCGGTCATGTCTTACTACGGCAGCGACGACGGCCTGGCGGTGTGGCTCAATAAGAAGAAGATCATTTCGAATAAGGTCAACCGCGGCCCGGCGGCCAACCAGGACAGGGCAAAGCTCGTGCTCCAAAAGGGCGAAAACCACCTCCTGATCAAGATATGGAACAACAGCGGCGGCAGCGGGTGGTACTTCTCGACGTCGGAAAAGGGCGGAGGGCCCAAAGACGTCCGAACCGCGATGCAGGAAGGGCTCTGGACCCTCGTGCAGCGGGACTTCAACACCCCCGACGCCCGAAGGCAGATGGCCTGGGAGCAGGCCGACAACATCTGGGCCGCCGACTGGACCAAGGGCGACCTGGCCGCACTGGCCACACGCTACGCGGGGCCGTCCAAGGGCTCTTCAGCGGGCGATAAGATCGCGACCCTGGTCAAGAAGGTCAGGTCCCCCAAGGACCTCAAGGCGATTCGGGACCTGTACTATCGCGCCAAGTCCACCCAGGAAGCACTGGCCCAGTTGGCGCAGTTCAACCTGAAGGCCCTGCGTCTGGCCATCGAGGACCTGACCCGCAGTTTCCCCAAGACCTATCCCGCGAAGTACCTCACGCGCATCAAGGAGATAGAAGACGCCCTTGCCGGCGGCGGGGAAGACAAGATCCGCGCGATGGCCGAGGAACTGGTCGCCTTCCGCCGCGAGGCCCTGCTGGCCAACCCCCTGCTGGACTTCGACAAGCTCATGCTGATCAAGCGCCGCGGGCACCTGGGCATGCCGCAGAACTGGCAGGGCAACTGCGTGATGCGCGGGCGGTTCGACAACGAGATCGCCGTGCTCTCGCCGGTCAGGCCCGACGGGAAGCTCACCACGCTCTATCGCCCCGAACACCCGGTCTTCGTCGGGGACGTCGACCTGCACTGGGACGCCGGGAAAATGCTCTTCTCCATGCGATCCACGAAGAACAACCGATACGAGATCTTCGAGATCGGCGCCGACGGGAAGAACCTCCGACAGGTCACCCGCAGCCTGCCGGACGTCGACAACTACGACGCCTGCTATCTGCCCAACGAGAAGATCATCTACGGCTCGACGGCGTGCTTCCAGGGCATCCCGTGCGTCGGGGGCGGCAACCAGGTGGCCAACCTCTACGTGATGAACCCCGACGGCACGGGCGTGCGCCAGCTCTGCTTCGACCAGGACCACAACTGGAACCCGTCGGTGACCCCCCAGGGGCGCGTGATCTTCGCACGGTGGGAGTACAGCGACACGCCGCATTACTTCACACGCGTCGTCATGGCGATGAACCCCGACGGGACGAACCAGCGGGCGATTTACGGCAGCAACTCGTACTGGCCGAACTCGACGTTCTTCCCCCGGTCCATCCCCGGGCATCCGTCGCGGTTCGTGGGCGTCATTTCCGGACACCACGGCGTGCCACGCATGGGAGAGCTGATCCTCTTCGACCCGCACAAGGGCCAGTTCGAGGCCGACGGCGTCGTCCAGCGCATCCCCGGCTACGGGAAGAAGGTCGAGCCGATCATCCGCGACCAGTTGGTGAACAATTCCTGGCCGCGGTTCCTCCATCCGTATCCGCTGAGCGGGAAGTACGTCCTGACGGCCTGTCAGCTCAACAGGCAGTCGCCTTGGGGCGTCTACCTGGTGGACATCTTCGACAACATGCTGCCGATCTGCGTCGAGCCCGGCGTGCACACGCTCGAGCCGGTGCCGCTGCGCAAGACGAAGCGTCCCCCGGTTATCCCCGAGAGGGTCGACCTGACGCGCAAGGACGCGATCGTGTACCTCTCGAACGTCTACGTCGGGGGCGGGTTTAGGGGCGTGCCGCGCGGGACGATCAAGAAGCTTCGGCTGTTCGCGTTCGACTACGGGTACCACGGTCTGGCCAATCACACGTACATCGGCATCGAGGGCCCGTGGGACGTGCACCGCATTCTGGGCACGGTGGACGTCATGCCGGACGGGTCGTCGGCCTTCCACGTTCCGGCCAACACTC
>CAYOGX010000956.1:0-2635 GCA_964403235.1 uncultured Planctomycetales bacterium
GTCGGAGATAGGCGGGGGGCAACGGAAGGAGGATTGAAGCCATGACGTCCGTAACGGCATTGGGAATCCTGTGTCTGGTGGGGCCCCCGGCGCTTGCGCCGTGGTCGCTCACGGTTGACGTCACCTCCGGGACCATGCTCATGGACCTGGGACCCAATGGCGTCGGCAATCCCGACCCAGTTGGACCGGTGGGGGTGGCCGGGACGTTCACGATGACGATCTACGACGAGGGGAACGGCTGCGTCGGCAACTCCGACACGGTTGTCCTGGATGGCTGCGACCTGGCCAACACCGAGGCGCTCCAGACCGTGTTGATCGGCGTGGCCACCGCCACCGTCCCCGCAGGGTACGCTCGCTTCACCGACTTCGCGACCGCCACGCCCGGTCACATTGACAACGGGTCCGGGGTGGTTGTGGCCAACAGCTATCTCGAGTTCACCATGCTGGTCACCGGAGAGATGTACACGACGTACTCGACCTCCGACTGGTGCGACCGTCATCCGAGCCTGCCGTTCAATTTGACGTTTGACCCGCCGACGTCCGCCTCGGCCAGCGACGTCCTGGCCGTGACGCTAAGCGGCCGCCATATCTATGAGATCGGGACCGAAGAGATGAGCGCCACGCTGACGGTGGAACTCATCGTGGACGTCACGGGGACGGTGCACGTACCGGAGCCGGCGCTTTGCAGTTTGATCGTGATGGGGCTGGGCGGCGCCGGCGTCTGGCTGCGTCGGCGTCGGAGATAGGCGGTTCAAGACACGGCGGTCAGGATGGCGATCAGGTCGGCCTCGGTGACCTTCTTGGGGTTGGCCTTGAGCGAGCCGGAGGGCATGGACTCGGCCACGATGGTGGCGAAGTCGGCCCTGGACAGGCCGACCTGTTCGAGCGTCGTCGGCAAGTTGAGTCTTTGCAGCAAGCCTTCGGTGAAATCGGCGCCGTCGCCGCCCACCATATCGCTGATCCGATCGTACTTGGCCGGGGCCGCCTGGCAGTTCAGCCGCATCACGTGCGGCAGCAGGATCGCGCAGACCTCACCGTGGCCCACGTGGTACCGCACGCCCAACGGGTGGGCCAATCCGTGAACGGCCCCCAGACGTGAATTGGCGAACGCCATGCCGGCCAGCAGGCTTCCGTAGGCCATTGCCTCGCGGGCGTCCGGGTCGGCACCGCGCTCGTAGGCGGTGACGAGGTGGCGGCTGATCAGCTCGATCGCGCGGACGGCCAGGGCCTCGGTCACCGGCGTCGCGTGGATCGACCAGTACGACTCGATGGCCTGGGTCAGCGCGTCCATCCCACTTCGGGCGGTCACCTCGGGCGGCATCGAGACGGTCAGTTCCGGATCGACGATGGCCACGGCCGGCATCAGGACGTCGCCGCGGATGCTGGCCTTGGTCGGTCCGGTCGGGTCGGTCAGGACGCTGTTGCGGGTGACCTCGGCGCCGGTACCGGCCGTTGTGGGGACGGCCACGACCGGCACGCCTCGATCGGGCAGCGGTTCGCCCGCGAAGAACACGGCGCACTTGGCGTCGGCCCGCGCCAGCCCGGCAATCGCCTTGGCCGTATCGATCACGCTCCCCCCACCGATCCCGATGACGACGTCGGCCTGGGCTTGCCGCAGGGCCTCTCGACCGTCGTCCACGCACCCCAGCGTCGGCTCGGGCGGGACCTGCTCGTAGAGCGCGACGGTGGCACCCGCCTCCTCCAGCGCGCGAACGGCGCGATCGGTCACGCCGGCCTGGCGCATCGCCCGCCGCCCCGTGACCAGCAACGGCCTGCGACCGAGCGCGGCCGCGACCGAGGCGAGCCGGTCAAACGCGCCGCGCCCCGTGATGATCTTGCCCGCCGTCAAGAACGTCGCTGCCATGGAACGCTGACCCCGGTCTCGATCTGCCCCCGCACGGTGACCACGGCGGGCATTATAGCCGCCGACGTCGACGGCTTGAATGCAACCGGGCCGCCGCATATGGTATTGGGTCTGTGATCGACGAGGCGGATTGTCGATGACTGGATGAACTGACGCGGCGCGTGAGGTCGCCGCGACAACCGGCCCAACGGGGCCAAGACCGGGAGGACATATCATGCGAGCGGTGATGGTAGTGGTGGCGTTGAGCGTGGCGTTGTGGCAGTCGGGCGTGGCGGCGGCCTCCGATAAATCCGGCTCCGCGAAGGGCCCGAGCTGCGGCGTCAAGGCGTGCAAGGCGATGGGCAAGGCCTGCCCGATGAAGGCCAAGTTTGCCGAGAAGGGCTGGATCTGCCTGTTCAACGGCAAGGACCTCGATGGGTGGAAGCGGCGCCCGGACGCCCGCGGCAAGCGGGGCAAGTTCTGCTGGAAGGTCCAGGACGGCGCGCTGGTCAACGATCTGAAGCACGGCGAGCACGGGGTTGACCTGGTGACCGACAAGACGTTCAAGGACTTCATGCTGCACGTCGAGTTCAAAGTGCCCAAGCGGGGCAACAGCGGCGTGTACCTCCGCGGGCGGATCGAGGTGCAGGTGCACGACAGCTTCGGCCAGAAGCCCGCGATGCACACCTGCGGGTCGCTTTACTCCAAGAAGGTGGCCGACAAGGTCGTCTCCAAAAAGCCGGGCGAGTGGC
Organism: uncultured Planctomycetales bacterium; assembly: GCA_964403235.1. Lineage (GTDB taxonomy): Bacteria > Planctomycetota > Phycisphaerae > UBA1845 > JAFGLZ01 > JAFGLZ01. The sequence continues at coordinate 2,596 of CAYOGX010000956.1, forward strand.
AGTGCTTCAACATCACGTTGAAGGGCAACACCGTCACGGT
>CAYOGX010000957.1:0-2633 GCA_964403235.1 uncultured Planctomycetales bacterium
CCGTCAGATAGCCGTATCCTATATGCATGCTCACCGCCCGCATGCCTAGGTCGTCGATGGCCTTCCGCAGATCCGCCGCGGACACGCCCCACGTCCCCGCGAACTCCAGGGCTGTGTACCCGATGTCGGCCACTTGCTTCAGCGTGCCGGACCAGTCCTTCTCCGCGAAGTCTCGAACGGTATACATCTGCAACGCCACAGGGATCTTCGCCACGTTCATGCCCTTTCCAAACGAAACGCCCTCGGTCCCATTCCCACCACGCGCGACGCGCCGGAATCGTACCGCACCGCCTCCCAGGCCGCAACGAGTGACGGTCGGACGCTTCGGAAAAGGAGAAGTATCGGTCATTGGCAATGCCGTGATCGTTGGAGTATAAGTCGTACGCAATGCGGCTCGAAGGGCCGTGGACATACGACGTGAGAGAACAGGCGCGTGAAGATCCAATTCGCTCCCAGCGTGTACGAGCATGCAGCCGCTTTGATCGGCCGAAGCCCGTGGGAGGTGTCCCGGGACGGCGATCTGATGTTCGCCGGCCACCGGGCGGCGTATCTGGAGTACGGACACGCGCCCATCGTCGTCGGCATCGACATCTACAACCTGGAGGCGGAGGCCTATGGCGGCGAGGTGGTCGAGCCGACCGGCAACGGCATCCCCGCGATCGTCGAGCCGCTGGTGGATTCGGCCCGGCAGGGCTGCGATCTGCCGCCGTTCGACCCGCGTCGGGACGGCCGGATCGCGATGGCCGTCGACGTCGGCTGGCGGCTCGCGCGGGAGTTTCCCGAGGCCGACGTCCGCATCCCCGTCAGCGGGCCGTTCTCAATCGCCGTCAGCCTTCGGACCATCACCGGGCTGCTCGAGGACGTGGCGCTCGAACCGGCCGCGACGGCGGCGTGGTTGATGCAGCTCGCCGAGAACCAGGCGGCGTTTTGCGAGTTCATCGTCGAGGCGGGATTGGACGTGGCCTTCTTCGAATCCGCCGCCGCCCCGCCGCTACTGAGTCCGGCCCTGTTCCGCGAGCTCGAGCTGCCGGCGCTGAGGCGGGCGATGGCCGTCGCCGCGTCGATCGCCGGCCATCCGGTCCCGTGCGTCATCGGCGGCGACACGACCGGCATCCTCGAGGACATCCTGTCGACGGGCACGGGCTACGTCGTGTGCCCGTTCGAGGCGCCCGACCAGGCCGCCTGGCTCGCCATCACCACCAGCCGGCCCGACGTCGTCGTCCGCATCAACATGGACCTGCGGATCGTCAGCGCCGGCCCGGACGAGGCCATCCTCCGCGAGGTCGACCGCGTCCTCGCCCTGGCCGACACGCGACCCAACTGCGTCCTCGGTACGGGCGCGCTTCCCTACGAGACGCCCCCTGCCCACGTCAAGCTGATCAAGGACTACGTCGCCTGAATCCCAGATCGATTTGGCGCCAACGCCCTCCCAAGACGATTGGGGTGGGGCCCCTCGCCTACGCGCGCCGTTGAGGCCGAGTGATAGGCTGCGTGCTTGCGTGGCTCCGGGTTCACCGGTAAGGTCCACCGTGTCGCTTCGCTGCCGGCCGATCCCCACAACGTAGTAGAGACGTCGCCGTGGAAACGGGACGGTCCTTCAGGCGACCGGGGCTATTCAAGAGCATGGGAAGCGGCGGTGGGCCTGGCCAAGGGGTGTTTCGATGAGGACGGTGAGAAGGTCGAGCGTAGCCTTGTTGGGAGTTGTCAGAATGAACGCACCTGTGGTTGCGACGTGTGTGGTCCTGGGCGCTGCGGTCGTTTTGTGCTGGGTCACGAGTTCCGACGCGCTTGCGGGCTCGCGGTATCCAAAGATCAACCTGGCCGTCGGCTATAAAGTCGACCCCGCCTGGCCCCGCAAACCGGCCGAATACAGATGGCGGTACATGACGGGCATCGCCGTCGACGCGAAGGACCGCGTCTGGACCCTGAATCAACTCGACCCGCCGGTACAGGTGTATTCAGCCGACGGGAAGTTCGTGGCCGCCTGGGGACAGGGCCACTTCAAGAATCCCCATCACATCGTCATCGACCGAAAAGGAAACGTTTGGATCACCGACTACGGCCTGCACGTCGTTCAGAAGTTCACACAGAAGGGCAAGCTGCTGCTGACGATCGGGACGCCCAACAAGCCGGGCAATGACGCGACGCACCTGAACAGGCCGACGGCCGCGGCGATCACACCGGCCGGTGACGTGTTCGTCACCGACGGTTACGGCAACAACCGGATCGTGCACTTCGACGCGCAGGGGAAATTCATCAAGACCTGGGGCAAGCTGGGCGTCAAACCGGGCGAGTTGAGCCAACCCCACAGCATCGCGCTGGACTCAAAGGGCCGGCTCTACGTCGGCGAGCGCAACAACTGCCGGATACAGATCTTCGACCAGAGCGGCCAATCACTGGGCCAGTGGCGGCACCTGGTCAATCCCTGGGGGATCTGGATCACGCCGGCCGACGAGGTCTACGTCTGCGGGTCGTCGCCCAAGCGGTGGGGCAAGCATAGCAATCTGGGCAACCCGCCGACGGATCAGTTGGTGATGAAGCTCGACACGGACGGCCGCGTCTTGGAGGTGTGGACGTTTCCGCTGCTCGCGGACCCCGACAAGCCGAACCCGGGCGAGATCGATTGGATCCAC
>CAYOGX010000958.1:0-2622 GCA_964403235.1 uncultured Planctomycetales bacterium
CGACGGCCACGCCGACCTGCGACGTCATCGCGCCGAACAGGGCATAGATCGACAGCGCGGGGGCCATGTAAGCCGCCGTCAGCGCGGACGTGGTGAGCAGGCCTAGGGCGTCGGCTTGAAGTTGGGTTCGCCGTGTCGACATGTGTGCGGAGACGAGTTCCAATCGGGCGTTCGGTGTAGCGTAGCGCCGCCGGTCCAGCACCGGCGGACGCATGGTAGCACCGGGCCGGCCGTGACGCCACTTCACTGAGCCGGTCCGCAGGGCGGATCGTACGACGGTTGAATTGAGCGGTATCGCGGCGCGCGGGATAATCGGCCAGTGAGATCCATGGTGCGACGTTCCGTCAATCACTCAGATCCGGGCGGTGCGCAATGACCAGGGCGATGATGGGCGCTTGCGTTGGGTTGATGGTGATTGGCGCGGCGGCCGTAGGCGCCGAGTACCGCGTCGCCCGCACGTTCCGCGTCGCGGCCGAACCCGCGTGCATGCCAGCCATAACCCGCGCGCCCAACGGCGACGTCCTAGTCGCCTTCTCGACGCAATGGGAGCCGTTCCCGCAAGGGGGCGTGCTGAAACTCACGGCCTCGGCCGACCAAGGCAAGACGTGGTCCGAGCCACGCGTCTTGTGGAAGGACAAGGACCCCCGCGTCACGATCCAGGTCGCCAACGGGCTGACGACGCTCAAGAACGGCCACATCATCCTGCCCGTGACCTATTGCCTGTGTCCGCGGCGGGACAAGGTCGAACCGGGCGAGGCCAACCCGCAGAAGATCTACCGTTGGACCGGGCCGGGAAACCGCCGCGAAGTGTGGTTCTTCCACTCGGTCGACAACGGCAAGACGTGGCGGCGCGAGGATCCCAAACTGCCTAAGCCGTGGTGGCGGTTCGGCCGGCTCGTCGAGCTGGACAACGGTGACCTGATCCTCCCGGGAAGCGCGTGGTTCCTCCGCTCGCGGGACGGCGCCAAGACGTGGGGGCCAAAGGAGTCACTGGGAACGCCGTTCCACAGCGAGACCAACATCGCCCAGATGAAGGACGGCTCGCTGATCAGCATCCTGCGGCAAGGGGGCGGGCTGGGCCCGCGGCGGGCCATGGGCACGAACCGTTCGACCGATCGGGGCCAGACGTGGGACAAATGGCGATGGGCGGGGTTCAAGGGCAAGATGCCCGATCTGCTGGTGTTGCCCTCCGGCCGGGCGCTGATCGCGGTGGGGGCGGAGGGCCTGAGCGACGGCAGCGAGATCTTCCGGATCAAGCGGCGCCGTTCCTTCTGCACCGTCTTCGTCAGCGACGACCACGGTCGGACGTGGCAGCGCGACGTGGCGCTCCAGCCGGTCGCGCCCGACAGCACGGTCGTCCCCGCCGACAGCCCGGTGATGGTGCCGCTCGAGCAGGGACGTGTCCTCGTCGTATGTCAGGGCATCGACCGCGCTAAGGAGGGCGATCCACTGGTGGGGTACAGCGCCGGCATGGAACTGATCGGCAACGTCATCGAACCCAAGTAGGGTAGGCAAGGAAGTGAATCATGATTGCAGCCATTTCGGTTCTGTCGCTGACGGGCTTGGTTCAGGCGGCCTCGGATAGGCCAAGCTTGACCCAGGAGGAATTTGCCGAACTGGTGCGGACGTGTATCAGCACGACAGGCGAGGAATACGAAGAGGCGGCAGCAAGGCTGGACGAAGTACTCAATTCGCGTCGTTCTTGGTCGAGATCGTACCGACAGGCTCTACGTCGATACAACAAAACTTGGCAGGAGCGATGGATCGCGCGCATACTGCTTAGCCGGAGCGCCAACCCACAACGGAGCTATGGTCCCGGACGGACACATCGACGAATCTCCCAGTCACTTCGCGATCCGAGGGTTCACCAGCGCTTCCAGAAAGGCCAGCAACCTGCTCCGCTTGCCCTGGGGGCGCCACGCGTCATAGATCCGGCGTACCATGCAAGCCGTAGGTCGACGATGGGAAGCCGCGCGAGTCTGGAGCTGCCTGCGGATGTCGAATTCCTTTGGAAGCTGTCAGACGGAAGCAGCCCCGAGCAGCGCAGACGTGCGGTTGATGCCATTGGCGTAACGTCGGGCGCGTACTACTGGGAGCTCCTCGGATATGACCTTAACCACCTACCTCAATATTTCCGATCACACACCGAGTTGCTTCCGGACCTCGGTGAGTTGTTGATGTGCCTGCTTGAGCGTGAGTCCGACGCGTGGGTAGCGCGCGACCTTCAGGGCTTGTTGGCCATGATTCCAAACGAGCGTGTGCTGCGAGCGGTTCGCAACCAGATGACTTCGAAGCATCTAGAGGAGCCGATCCGCAAACGCTTTGCGGACGTAGTTCCGGTCATGGAGCAATACCACCAGCGTCTTGAGGCGAGACGGGCCAGTACCACGCAACCAGCCAAGGAGCGCAGCAACACCTGCCGAATCGAATGACGTCAGCGATCAGGTAGTCGGGAGGTATGCGTTTCGGCGCGGCCCAGCGCTTATCGGTAAATATCGCGTCGGTGGCCCACGTGAAGAACGGTGACCCCTTGTGCGCTGTCGTCTATCTCGTAGACCACCCGGTAGTTGCCTATTCGGATGCGCCATCCGTCACGGCCTGTTAACTTGAGACAAGCGGGTG
>CAYOGX010000959.1:0-2621 GCA_964403235.1 uncultured Planctomycetales bacterium
GGTTCGCCCGGTAGCTTCGTCGGGCGTCAGATCGGCCTGCGTACACGGTCTTCCCCGAGCCCGGCGGGCCGATCAGCAGGATGTTGTGATGCCCGGCCGCGGCAATGGTCATGGCCCGCTTGGCCGACTCCTGCCCGCGAACGTCGGCAAAGTCCGACTCGTACTGTGCGCCCGTAGCAAACGCCTCGGCCAAGTCAACGCACGTCGGCTCGATGGCCAACTCGCCGGTCAAGAAGCCCACCGCGTCGCCCAGGAACCGCACGGCGATCACGGCGATCTCCTCCACCACCGCCGCCTCGGCAGCGTTGTCGGCCGGGACGATCACGCCGCGGCGGCCCTCGGCGGCCGCCTGCATCGCGATGGACAAGGCGCCCTTGATCCGCCGGACGCGCCCGTCCAAGGCCAGCTCGCCCACGATCACGTAGTCGTCCAGCTTCTCGCTGGCGAACATGCCGCCGGCCACCATCGTGGCCAGCGCGATCGGCAGGTCGAAAGCGGCCGAGTCCTTCTTCACATCCGCCGGCGCCAGGTTGATCGTCACCTTGGTCCCCGGCCAGCGATACCCGCTGTTCCGCAGGGCCGCCTGGATCCGCGAGACCGACTCCTTGACCGCCGTCTCGGCCATCCCCACCAGCTTGATCTCGATCCGCGCCCCATGCGCGACGTCGGCCTCGACCTCGCACCCGATCGCATCGATGCCCTGCAAGATGGACCCATGCACCCGCGCAATCATACCCGCACCTCGAACCGATCAGTGACCATTGCCCCGCCCCACCAGAGGAGCCACGCAGATGGTAGCCCCCCACCACCCCTAAGGCAAGTACCTCCGGCGGCAGCGGTCCTGCGAGAGGATCGAAAACGCCCCGACCATCGACAGGCCGGGGCGTTGGGTGCGTGTGGTTGTGTGTTCGTCGTCTATGCCCGTCTGCGCTTGCGGACGTACCCGCCCACACCGCAGGCGGCCAGGGACAGCAGGGCGATCGTGCCGGGCTCGGGAATGGTGTAGAACAGCGACAGCGTAGGGGCCATCGCCGCGCTCTCCTTCGAAGCGAAGGTGAGGTTGTTGCCCGGCGTCGGCTCCCGGTTGAGGATAAACGTGACTTGCCCGTCGGTGTCGGCGCGGAGGAAAGTCAGCAGGGCGTCGAGGCTTTCCGATTCGAGATTGGTCAGATCGACGAGGACCGGGTCGGGGGTCTGTGCCGGATTGATCAACGGCGTGACAAACTGGCCCAGGAACGTCACCTCGCCGGGGATCAGGTCGTTATCGGCCGTGTCGTTGGCGGGGGCGGTATTCCAGGTGATCAGCGATTCGTCCCAGCCCTCGCCGGCATGACCGTCGTCGAGCCCCCACACGTTCACCGTGTACGCCTGGGGCGTGGGGTCGTTGGGGTTGCCGCCGCTGTTGTTGATCTTCACCTCCAGCATCAGCTTGGCATCGGCGATGCTCTCCAGCTCGAGCGTGGAGACGTCGAACTTGATGTAACTCTTGCGGGTCGTGGAGCCGGTACCGGAGTTCTTCACCCACAGGTTGGAGTCGCCGCCGTAGTTCTGCGTGGGCGTGCCCAGGCGCACGTACGCGTCTTCGGTGGGCGTCAGGGCCAGGCTATGCCCCAGGATGGTCGACGAGTTGGGACCGTCGCCGGTGGGGGCCCCCAAGGTGCTCTTCTGCAGCACGATCGCGTCCAGGGCCGCCCCGTCCTCGCGCTGGTCGATGATGAACGTGTGCTCCCCTGCGGCCAGGTTGAACGTCACCGGGTCCGGGTTGCCGCCGGCGGCGCCGGTCGTGTTGAGTTTGCCGCTGCCTTGCCAGGGATTGGTCGCGAAGTTCTCGTCGGTGCCGAGAGTCAACCGATAATAATCAGTTTCGCCCGCCCGCCGCGCGTAAAGCGAATCACTGTTGCCTTCCATGCCGTCGGCTCGGACGTATAACCGGTACGTGCCGGGGTCGGTAATCTGCGCGGTGAACTCGACGGTCGGCCCGTCGTGCGTCCCGCCGTTGCCTCCGGTCGTGTCGGGCAGCACCTGCACGTAGCGGCCGGCCCGGGCGTTGAGGAACGGGTTGTTGACCGGGTTGCCCTGTTGGTCCAACACCGGGCCAGTGTCCTCGGTCGGCACGATCAGCCAGTCGTGACTGCTGCCGCTGCTGCGCGAGGAGAAATACTCGGCCTCGGCCGTCACGCGTCCCCCCTCCTCCAGGTAAACCAGTGCCGCGTGGGTCGTCTGCTGAAAACCGGCCGTCGCCGCCGCCATGGCGATAAAGGCCAACGTCAAAGTGGAAAGTCCGTTGCGTCGCATGGTCTCGCTGCTCCCGATGTCAAGGATTTCTGAATTACTGATAGGAAAGTTGATTCCGCGTGACGGTGCGTCGGTGGCTTGGTGGTGAGGGGTTCGGGCAGAAGAGGGGCGTCCGTCGTTCGCGTGACCCTCTGTACCTGCACACCTCGCCACCTGAGGCCTCCGTTCGCCTCGTTTTGCAGACTCGCTGACGCCCAGAGACCGCCCCTGAACTGAGTCCCCATTATTCTACCGCCCTGACCCCGGCCCTGTCAAGGACTCTTCGGCCTGGATGAGCCGGTTGCGGTGCTGCAAAGGAGGTTCGTCCAAGGCGTTGCGAGGGGGTG
>CAYOGX010000960.1:0-2616 GCA_964403235.1 uncultured Planctomycetales bacterium
ACCGGTGATCGAGCAGTTGCTGATCGCCCTGGTCTGCCGCGGGCATTGCATCCTGGAGGGCGTGCCCGGCCTGGCCAAGACGCTGATGATCTCGACGCTGGCGCGGTCGCTGAACCTGTCGTTCTCGCGGATCCAGTTCACGCCGGACCTGATGCCATCGGACATCACGGGCACGGAGATGATCGAGGAAGACAAGACGACGGGCCAGCGGAGCCTGCGCTTCGCCAAGGGTCCGGTCTTCGCCAACGTCATCCTGGCCGACGAGATCAACCGCACGCCGCCCAAGACGCAGGCGGCGCTGCTCGAGGCCATGCAGGAACATCAGGTCACCGCGGCCGGAATCCAGCACAAACTGTCTGAGCCGTTCTTCGTGCTGGCCACGCAGAACCCGATCGAGCAGGAAGGCACCTATTCGCTGCCCGAGGCGCAGCTCGATCGGTTCATGTTCAAGGTCCTGGTGGACTATCCCGAGGAGGACGAGGAGTTCGAGATCGTTCGGCTGACGACGGCGCCGCAGGACGCGGTGCTCGAGTCGATCCTGTCGGCCGAGGAGATCCTGACGTTGCAGGATATCGTTCGCCGTGTGCCGTGCGCGGATCACCTGATCCGGTACGCGATGCGTTTCGCGCGTTGGACGCGTCGCGAGCAGCAGGAGGCGCCGGACTTCGTTCGGAAATACGTCGCGTGGGGGGCCGGCCCGCGGGCGAGCCAGTTCCTCGTGCTGGCGGGCAAGGCGCGGGCCATCCTACACGGGCGCTACCACGTCAGCGCCGAGGACATCCGCGAGATGGCCCAGCCCGTGCTCCGGCATCGGATCATCACCAACTTCAACGCCGAGGCCGAGGGGGTGCGGTCCGACCAGATCATTACGCAGTTGATCGAGCAGGCTCCCGTCAGCGAGTCGCCGCGGCTCGACGCGGCCGGCGCGGGGCGGGTCCTGTCGGAATAGCCTGGTCATCAGTCAATCAACAGGGAGACGTGTCCATGCCGAACGATTCCACCCGTCGTGAGTTCCTGAAGCGAGGCGCGACCGCCGCCGTCGGCACCGCGGCTGTTGGCGCGTTGACCCCGCAAGCTGCGGCCGATCAAAGGGCAACAGGGCCCGGGGATCGGGGGTCGGGGACCAGCAAGGCCGTCTTCGATCGCCAGAAGGGGGCCCATCTGAAGCTGAGCTGCTGTGCGTACTCGTTCAACAGGCTCCTGCCGCGGGGCAACAAGCCCGGCAAGATGACAATGGCGGACTTCGTCGATCTGTGCGCCAGGATGAACCTGGACGGTACGGAGCTGACGAGCTACTACTTCCCGCCGGACGCCGACACGGGATACTTCAAGCGAATCCGTCGCAGGGCGTTCCTCAACGGGTTGGAGGTGACCGGCACGGCCGTCGGCAACACGTTCACGCTGCCGCCGGGCCGAGAGCGGGACAAGCAGGTCACGATGGTCAAGCATTGGATCGACCGGGCGGTCGACCTCGCGGCCCCGACGATCCGGATCTTCGCGGGCCGTTGCCCCAAGGGCAAGACGATCGAACAGGCCCGCAAGTGGTTCATCGAGTGCCTTGAGCACTGCCTGCCACTCGCGGAGAAACGGGGTGTGTTCCTCGCGTTGGAGAACCACGGCGGGATCGTGACGACGTCCGAAGAGACGCTAGCGTGCCTCGGGTCAGTTGCGTCGGACTGGTTCGGTCTGAACCTGGACACGGGTAACCTCCGCGAGCCGGACCCCTACGCGGGGATGGCCAAGTGCGCGCCCCTCGCCGTCAACGTGCACGTCAAGGTCAACGTGCACAGCACGACGACCGGTTCGGCCCCGGCCGATTACGATCGAATCGTCGCGATCCTCAGGTCGGCGGGCTACCGGGGCTGCGTCTCGCTGGAATACGAAGCCCGCGAGGACCCCCACGTGGCCGTGCCGAAGCACCTCGACGCACTGCGGGCCGCCATCAACAAGCGCACTTTGTAGGAAACGACTGGGTTCATTCGCCTACGGCGGGCACTGGGCGCAGAAGGACCTGAAGGCCTCGGTCGACAGGTAGCGGTCGCCTCGGTCGGGCAGGATGCACGCGACGCTCGAGCCGCGGGGCAGGTCACGGGCGACCTCCATGGCGCCCCAGACCGCTGCGCCGCTGCTCAGTCCGCAGAAGATCCCTTCGAGCTGCATCAGGTCACGCATGGTCTCAAAGGCGTCCTCGTCTTCGCAGATCAGGATGTCGTCCAAGGCGCTTCGGTTGAAGATGGCCGGGACGATCGCCTCCTTATGACTCTTGAGGCCCTGGATGGAGTGGCCTTCGGTGGGCTCGACGGCGACGATGCGAATACCGTGGTTCACCTCGCGAAAACGCCGGCTGCACCCCATGAGCGTCCCGCTCGTGCCCATGCCGGCCACGAAGGCCGTCAGATCGCCGTTCGTGTCGCGGAGGATCTCCGGCGCGGTGGTCTCGTAGTGAGACAACACGTTGGCGGGGTTGCTGAACTGGTCGGGCATGAAATACTTATCCGGCTCGGTGTCAATGATGTGGTGGGCGCGGTGGATCGCGCCGTCCGTCTTGTGGCACGAGGGGGTGATGTCGATCTCGGCCCCGTAGGCGGTCAGGATTGCCCGACGCTCCTCGCTCAC
>CAYOGX010000961.1:0-2610 GCA_964403235.1 uncultured Planctomycetales bacterium
CCGATGCTCCACTGGATGATCGTCTTGCCGCGGTGGTCCAGGTCGAGCAGGAAATCGACGTTGTCGCTCTTGCCCGCGTAGATCTGGAAGTACTTGTCGGGCTTGCGGGCGAAGTACTCGACGAGCATTCGCGCGTGGCCCCATTCGGGCTCGAAGCAGGGCGTGTCGGATTGGTTGTCCCACTTGAAAAGCCGTTGGGCGCCGGCCTGGTCCATCCATTCGTCCAGATGGCTTGCATACTCGTCCAGATTGACGAACAGCCGGCAGACCGCACCGAAACAGCAGTAATCGCACCTGAACGGACATCCCTGCACCGAGTGGAGCTGCCAGGCCGATTGACACACCAGGCCCTTGTGTTGTTCGCGGAACCACGGTTCGCCGTCGGGCCGGAACCACCAGTGCCGGTATCCCGCGAGGTCCATATACTTGAGCCCGGGGTGTCTGGCCAGCCGGGCGTCGCGCCGCTCGTCGTCGTGGAATTTGGCCGTGGTCAGCACGATGTCCGGGTCCTGCCGTTGGTCCCACCGCGTGTGTCCCCATCGCCCGAAGTCCGACCACCCGTACGCCTCGGGCAAGCGGCCCAGCCGTTCGTCGTCGACGACCTCGGGCTGGCCGGTGAAGTCCAGACCGCCCATCAGACGGTCGACGACGGGACGACAGTCCGCCCGTTCCCATGCGTCTTCGGTAACGATCACGCGCCTGGGCGATATGCTGAGCACGACGCCACACCCTCCAGCTCGGCGGGACCCCACACGTTGGGCCTTAGAACACGGCAACCCTATCCTACCCCCGAGTCCGGTGCCTTGAAAGCGCCGACCCGCTGGCCAGTAGGGGTGTGAACGAACCTGCGCGGTGGTAGCCGCCCGTTCGCCCGTGGTCTTGGCGGTCGTCACTTGATGGGACATCCGGACCGCCACGGAGTTCACACAGGTGACAAGGCCCATCCGCACCCTTACACATCCCGGTCACTTGGCTGAACGTGATCGGGTGGGATCGGCGGGTGCTGGGGGCATCGGGGTCTTGAGCCACGTCAGGTTGAACGCGTAGTGCTGCTTGCTGGAGATCAGGTGGATCACGCCGTCGGGCGTTTGCACACAGGCCAGGTACCCCCGCGGCTCGGCGGACTTGGCGCTGAGGGTGAACGGGCCCGTGTTACCACCACCGTCGACCTTGCGCGCCGGGCCGTCGTCGGTGATCAGCCGCCGCACCGGCCAGCTCTTTCCCTCGTCGAAGCTCAGCGCGCCGAACAGGCCCGATACCCTGCGCTGCTTGCCGGCCGCGTCGGTGATCGTCAGTCGCCTGGCAAACGACGCGAAGAACAACGGGCCCAGCCGCCCCAGCTTCGGACCGGTCCGCAGCCGCCGCAGCACGAGGCGCTGCCCGCCGCCGATCGGCGGCCACTTGCTGGCCGAGTACGTCCAGGTCTGGCCCATGTCGGCCGAAATGCTGCAAGGCATCTTGCGCTTGATGTTGTTGCCGCGGCCGAACGCCATCAGCCGACCGTCCTTGAGCTGCGTCACGCCGGCGTGAATGCCTGCGATCCATGCGCCCGTCCCGCCGTCCTCGAACGTGGGGACCGGTCGACCCTCGCCCGGGTCGACCCACGTCTTGCCGCCGTCGCGGCTGATGTGGACGGCCGTGCCGCCCTTGCCGCCCGTGACCGCGTCGCACGGCAGCACGATGTGGCCCTGCTTCGTCCGGAACACGCCGGCAATGGGCATGTGACGAAGGCCGTGCACCGGGTGGATCAGCCGCGCCTTCGACCAGGTCGCGCCGTTGTCGGTGCTGGTCCGCATGATCAGCGCGAGCTTGCCCCACGTCGCGTCGGTGCACAGACCGTTGAAGTGGTAGATCGTGTCGCGGCCGTCCCACAGCAGGGCGCTGGCGTGATCGTTTCGGTCGGGGGTGTCCCAGAAGGGCGCGGCCGGTTCCCATTCGTCGCTGCCCCGCCGCAGCCGCGCGCCCACGATGGCGAGCTCGCGACCGGGCTCGGTCCGGGTGCTGTACCAGATCGCCAGGAGGTCGCCGTTCGGGCAGGCCGTCAGCCCGGGACAGTGATTGTGCCGCGAAAACATCGGCCCGTCGGATTTCGGTGGGATCTTGACGTACTGCCGCGGTCCTCGGAAATACGGCTTGTCGGGGTCGGGCCCGCCGGACCAGTCACAGCGAGACTGACCCGCGTTGACGGCCCAGCGCGGCGGCGCGACCTTGCCCAGCGGTTTCGTGCGCGGCAGCTCGCCCAGGACGACCCGAAAACCGATCAGCCAGTGCTTGTCGTCCGGCAACGTGCCCATGCGGTTGGCCGAGCGGAGGAACGCCACCTCGGTCGTGTGGCTGCCGCCCCGGCTCACCTTGAAATCGCCGTCGGTCCGACCCACTGGATCGGTCTGATCCGCGGCCTCGTAAGGCCCGTACCCGTCGTGGCACCATTCCTCGACGTTGCCGTGCATGTCATGCAGCCCCCACGCGTTGGGCGGGGTGCGACCCACGTGCAGGTCCACGGGCACGGGCGAGACTTCGATCTTCTGGTGCTTGTGGTATGCCTTGGGCAGCGACGGTCCGGTGTGAAACGGCGTGGTCGTGCCGGCCCGGCAGGCGTACTCCCACTCG